>CAJNCC010000009.1:0-74858 GCA_905221165.1 bacterium | reverse complement strand
AAAAGGACTTAGTCCTGTGCAATACAGAACTAAATCCTTTCAATAATTATTTGTCCAACTTTTTGGGGTCAGTACATTCAAGCGTTTTTTCTTTTTGTTTAATTCAGTACATTGAAAGAAAAATCATTCGAATGACTACATTTTTGACTATATTTTTTGTAAAATAAACTAGATGTTCGGATATATAGAAAAATCCAAAATCCCCTGCGAATCTAAATTGCAGGGGATTTGTGTGTTATTCTTGTACTTCTTTCTGAGCGGCCTTTCCTTGGTCTAGAAGGGCTTGGACGATTTTCTCATCGCGTAGTTTGACAGAATCGTTGATCATTTCTGCTGACTTAACGATAGTGGTTTCTAGTTGGGCACGTTTCTGACGTCCCAACTCAATGGCTGCGACGATACCTTGGTTTTGAGCGACCAGACTTTCAGCCAGTTTGGTAACCGATTCGACAGCGACTGTCGGGCTTTGAGCAATTCGTTCCATTTGCGGAATCACTTCCTTACTGGTTTCAGCTAGCATCTGAAGTGCAGCATTATTGGCATTGACAATGGCATCTGCCACGACACCTGATTTCATTGATTGTTGCAAAATACCCAGTTGGGCAATAGAAAGCTTCATTGTAGGAATCGTATTGCGACGAAGCATGCCCAATTTTTGGCGCATATCAGATGACACCTTCACAAGATTGCGCATCTGAGGTGTTGTTGCCCAGGCAACATAGAGACGGCTGACATACTCTGTGTGTTGTTGTTCAAGGGTATTGACCACTTCAGCCATGCGGGCCAATTCTTGTGACTTGGTTTGGTATTCTACCGTACTTGTATCGAGTTGGTCAGCTTGGGCCTTCAGTTCGGCAGCGCGATTACCAGCTTCTGTCTGACTGGCTTCGATAAAGGAAATCACTCCCACTAGATTTTCAATGGATTTGGTATTGTCCTCAATCAGCATCTCAGCTGAAACGATATTTCGAGCTAAGACATCTTCTTGCTTGACCACTGCGGCAGCCATACCATCCAGCTTTTGCTCCACTGTTTTTGAGTCAAAGTAAAATTCTTGTAGGGTATTCTTGCTCTTGTTAAACAATCGTTGCAAAAAGTTTGGCTTCTCTTCTAACTCAGCAATTTCAGCGTTCTTGTATTTGACTACAAAGCCTTGCAACTCACGGTTGGTGTTCTTGAGTAGATCATCCACTTGGGGAATCTGCAGTTTCTTTTGTTCTGACAAGATACGATTGACTGTATTGTTCACACCTTCTACAGCAGATTGTCCAAAATCTAAGAGAGCATTTTGATTTGTGACAAACTGGTCTACTAACTGGGGCACGTGCGCCTTGATTCCTTCTTGCTGCTCAGGACTCAGCTTCTCAAGGAAGGTCAAGGTCTTGTCTGAGCCAGTATTTGTCTCGATGATTTGGGTTGTTTTATCCACCTTAGCTACCGTATTATTGGCAATCTGGTCAATATCAAAATTAAATTCTGTCATGGTTACTCCTTTGTTTCTAACCTATTCTTTACGATCTTTTTCTAAGATACGCAGACTGATATCAAAATCACGCATATCTGTTTCATTGAGTTCTCTCAAAACTTGGTCCAGCTCAAGGTCAAATTGTTCGATAGCTGCTTTAGCTTGCTCTAAGCGTTCTTCTGCTCGATTATAGTTTTTAGGATTGGCCTTAATCTTTAAATAGCCTTCTAAAATCGTTTTGAATTTCTCCATCTTCAAACTATGAATGGCAGTCAATTCTTCCTTATCCCCCTCGGCAGAGGTGGCAATCTTGTCTAAAATGGCCTGATGGTCAATGGCAATATTAGCCAAGGTTTGGGACAATTCTGGAGCTAATTCCTCTGGCTCCGCATTCTCAAGATCTACCTGACTTTCCCTATCCAAACGTTCTAGCTGAACATCGATAGTTGCCCGCACTGTACGAACCTTTTTGTCAATACGGTTGTAGATATCAGCATCGATATAGAACTTGAGACGATCCGCCTCCTGATGAATTTCCCGCAGTTCGATCAAGACTTGATTGGCCAGACTCTTATAGGAATCTGAGCCTTTCTCTACCAAGACTCCCTCTAACTGCTGAATATCCTTGTCCGCCTGACGAATCCGAGCTTTTAAAAGCTCAATCCGATCGTCGAGCGAACGATCCTGCAAAAGAGGATAGCGCCAACGTTTATAGAGACGATAACCACCATAGCCTAGCAGTACACAAGCCGCAAGCGGAAGAGCATATTGGACCAAAAGGCCCAATAAGAACAAGAAGCCCCAAAAATAGAGACAGCCTTTCCAAAAACCATTACCCGATTTCATAAACATTCCTTATTTTCAATTTATAAGTCTATTTTAGCACAAAAGAGCAAAATGAGGGCGGAAATCCCCTAGAAAAGAGTTGATTTCTTTGCTGTAGAATGGAGGCTAGTAGCGTGTGTGCTAATTTCAGTGAAACGGACTCAAACCATAAACACACTCTGAGTAATATCAAAACAAAAGCTTGAAATATCGAAAGGGTTGTGTTAGAATGAGAGCATAAAGGGAAAATAATGCTTCTAACATATGTAACTAAAAAGCCCCACCGTACCACCGATGGGGTTTTTTGCTACCCTCTAAAAGGGTTAACCATTGCTTCCTACGTCTCTTTATCCATAGCTTGAAAAGCTCAGATAGTACGTTAACAAGTAACGGAGCTAGAAACACTGTGAGTAAAGTTTCTAACATATGTAACACCTCCCTTCATTAAAGTGAGGGGGCCAGAACATTACATCATACCAAATTTATATCATCAACATCGCGTCATTCTTGGAATAGATAGACTTAGATACACCAATAACCTTACTAACAAATCTCTAAGCAAACCCAGAAATCAACATTTTAAGACAAAGCAAAAAGCCCACTGTTGTAGGCTTTCTGTAAGATATTTCTTAAAATTAAAGCATTTTGTTATCTTGCAGTGATTAGGTACAGAAAAACAGGCCTAAGCCTGCTCTAAATCTAACTTGATTTCTTCAAAAACTATTAAATTCAAATAAGCTGAGAAAACATAAAGGGTAACAAAAAGGGGACTTAAATTGATGAGTTCAGTAAGCAAGTAAATTGCACCTGTCAAAGGTGCTTTTTATTATTTATTTCGATTATAGAAACTTTATGACATAAATTCAATTTCTATTTAAATGAAAAAGAGAGAAATAAAATTTTCTCTCTAAATCTTAATTATTAATTTAGTATAAGTGCAACTTAATGATATTTTGGTTCGATATATAGTTTTATAAAATCATGCAGCCATTAATACTTCACTAAAACTTTCCGTTGTTTTTGGTAACTTAATAATATCTTTTGCAGTTTCCGGTAATGTTTTTTTGCTCTCATTTGCTTTTTTCTTAGAAAGATATGGAGAATAACCTAATGCTTCAGTCATTGCAATATTTTCTAAAAGCAATTCAGTAAGAAAAATTACTGATAATTTATAATTTATAAAGTAATACGCTAAATATCTAAATTTTTTTGATAAACTTTTTTCTTTATGAAACATTTTTAAATGCAATGTAAACAACAAAAACGGTATAGAGATAATTCCTATAAAATTAACTCCTAACTTATTTTTTTTCAAATATGAATAAGTCTCAACTATCAACGCAAGATACCATATCATTATAAAAAAAATTATAAATAAAATTTGAACTTCCATTTTTATTTCTTCCTTCCACTTTTTTTATAAGATTTGCCTGCGATATATTCCCGATTCTTAAAAACATAGTGTTTTTTTCTTTCATTCATATCATTATGATATTCATCATTGGCTTCACGTACAATTTTCTGAGCAATTTCTTTAGCTAGCACATCCTGAGGCGTATCTTTCTGTCCTTTCATATATGCAACTAAGAAGAAAGCAATAACCATTATAATTCCAATCACCCATTTTAAAATAACGAGAATAGCGAGATCTAAATCATTATCTGTATTCAAAAAAGATTTTAAAAAAATTAAACAGACGATAATCGCCGCTTCAAATTCAACAAATCTTTGCCCTATTTTTTTGCTTATTTTAGCAGGAGGCAATTCAATACAGGTGAGTATATTATTTGCCATAAAAAGAATAGATGAACTAGTAAATGTAGTTATATCCGTAGTCTTATAGAATGTAGAAATACAGGTAACTAAGGAAATGAAATTTAATAATAGCTTAATATATTCAGGACTTAATGAAATTTTTCGATTTTCCATAAAAGTCCTCCCAACTAACTACTCTAGCTTTTACTTTATACCATATTTTAAACTTTGTCAAGTGAAATATACATTTGTCCTTTAAATAACTTTTTTGCAATTAAAGAACAAGCAACACTTTCAATTTTGCCTACACATTAATCAGAACTTCTACAATATTTTCTATAATTAGCTTTTTTATTCTTTAAATGGTAAGCTTTGACCTCCCTATTATTTTCTTTTAACATTCTATGATTTTACAATAGCCTTGTATTTAAAAGTTTTTTAGGCTATAATTAAATTAACGAATAGAGGTTTTCCATCTCCCCTTGAAACAGTTCATTCTGCGGTAGGAGGTGGGACACCTCTATTTTTATAATTGCTAATCTCAGATTATACTTGTACTGGAAATTTTTTTGAGTTATAATCAAGTTAAGGTAAAGGTGGTCTAACGCCCATGAAGCAGCTTGCTGTGGAGGCGGTGGGTCACCTTTATTTTTTTATCTCACAAAAGCCCCCAGATTCGTTTCTAAGGGCTTTTAGTTCATCCGTGGTGTTTTAGTTGTCCAGTACGAAACAAAGCAAAATAGGGGGCGAATATGAAGCCTAGGGCTCCCTATACACACTAGTCTCTGTGGTAAGGTTAAATCAATCCCCGTTTACAATACCTGCCAAATGTTCTATAGCTTTTTGCCTTACTCGATATACCGAGGCTGTAGATACACCTATTTCCTCAGCAACCCCCCAGACGTCGAGATCATTCAAGTAAAAAAGTCTTAGGACAGAACGCTCAAGCGGATTGGCTAGCTTATCGATTAGCCCAGATATTGCCATTCTTTCCTCAGTAAGGCGCTCAATTCTCTGGAGCGTATCCTCTTTTAGCTTCAGAGCACTTATAAGATTGTTCTCTGTCTTGTTCTCTCTGCTTGTCTGCACCCTGCTATGGCTTAGTGTTGGCTTTTGGATAATACCACCTTCCAGGGCTTCCAATTCCAAATATAAGCCTTTGATCTCCTTGTTTATCCACTTAACGCCCTCTAGTTTTTCTTTTACCTGCTCTGGTGTCATGCCTTGGCCTCCTTTATGATATAATAGTTTTATCAGACATATCACAAAAAGGAGTCAGCTTTGTGCTGGCTTTTTTTGCATTTTCTCTAGCTTCGCTCGAGGTTCAAGTCCATTCTACGTACCATTTGATAAGCAATTAAGGGAAGTTTTTATCTCTCTTATTTCCTTGTCATTCTGCAAGCAATTAAGGCAAGTTATTTCTTTGCTTATCTGCTTATCATTTGGTAAGCAACAAATCCAAAATAACAGACTTTTAAATTTGTCTTAACTCTCTATCGTTTTGTAAGCAATTAAGAAGGTTTATTGTCGTCCTTATCTGCTTGTCATTCTGCAAGGAGTAGATCTGAAATAAGACGGCTAAAAACTCCGCTTATCTGCTTGTCATTTCTCAGGGAGTTAAGGAGAGTTATTATTGCTCTTATCTGCTTGATAAATGATAGGGGGATATGGCCACTTTCTCGGCGTTCGCTCGGAGTTCAACGGCTTATTAGCCCCTTATTTTTCAGGTATTTTTTTGCCACTACCTTACCAAAACCTTACCATTGTAAAAGTTCGATACCTTACCGTAACCTTACCGTTCTATGGTTCTAAAAAAGTAGCTATACCTTGTGGTAACCTTGGGGTTCTATCACTTGAAAAAAATCCCTGTACCTTGCTAAAACCTTAGTATTTTGAAGTATGTTACCTTGTACTTTTTATATATGCAACCTCACCCTTACCTCACCCTTTTTTGGAACGCTCGAATCCGTCAAAAGTCTTGATATAGCTGACTTATTTCAGAGTTTTAGCCGTCTAATATGTAGTAGTTGTTTGTTTTGTAAATTACACACTACTACAAATTATCGTGTAATAAACCAAATCTATTGGCTTAAATACTAAAAGGGGATTTCTCCCCTCTGCACACTCGATTAAAGTATTGCGTCCATGTTGTCATCTAGGTAATCAGATTCTAAGAAAGTTATAGCACCCTCAACTCTCTGCATTACAAATCCATGATCAGACATCAATCTCTCATAATTCATCTCATCGACTGCTCTAGCAAACTTATTCAACAAGTCTTTTGTCCGATTGCTATTGTCCGCTGGGATATATTGCGCTAATTCTGCACTGTCTTGAGTTCCATTACCAAAAATACCTCCCAAAGCATTTCGGAAAAGTTCTAACGTTGTGCGATCGTCTTTGTAATGGTCTATTAGTGCTTTTCCAGTGGATACGGCCAATGCGCCACTTTCAAAAAGTTTTACGGCATTTTGCACTGCTACTTGATAACCAGAATCAGTCAAAGCTTTTACTTCCGCTTCGGCTCTCTTAGCCTCTTTATCTGGTAGTAGGTTGTCTGCAATTTTCTTCAGATCGTCATAATAACCAGCATACCAAGCCTCGTATTTGAATTTAAGGGTTTCAAGTTCATTTTCTTTACCCTCTGCACTTAAAAATTGATTATTCTGTATTTCTTCGATTTTTCCATATAAGTTTGAAATAGCACCTTTCAATGCTAACATCTTAGTAATAATTGTTTTCTTGTTCATTCTTTTTTCCTCTTTCTATTTGTTAATTTCCATATCTAAAAGCACCGTGCCTGCTACGGTATCCCATTTTTAAAACTGTTTTTTCTGCTCGTATCAACCCATAAGGATTTTTGTATCATATCCACTCCTAACACCAAAACAAAAAGGACACCGAAAAAGCTAAATAGCTTAATCAGCGCCCTCGGTTGTTCCGATAGACTCTATTTTTTTGTTTCACTTCGTTGCAAGTATGAAAATCTTCCATCTTGAAAATGCAAGGCCACACTCCCAAATGTTGGGGGAGCCTCTACTTCTATTTTACCATTTTTCTGATACAAAATAAAGCCTTGCTTCAACAGTTCAACTAAATCATCCATGTATCTACCTCATTTTTTCCATTCCTAATTATAGTTTGTACGCTTACTGTTTACTTTTTACGATTGATTTTGCAAGGGTTCTAAAATCAGAAATCAGTCATATCAAGGGTTTTAGCCTTTATTCTATTTTCCTTTTCTATTTTTGGTTTTGGGCAAAGTGTAGGCGTTTTTGAATATTGGGCGCCTACGCCCTCCGCCTTACAGCCCCAAGGATTTAAGCCCTGTGTTGGCATGTAGGCACTTTGTCTCAAAAAAAAATAATATATAACGCATTGGGTATTTAATTAAATATACTTTTATAAAATATATATTTTGCCAACACTTATAGTATAAATCCAATGATAGCAAGGGTTTAGGGGCGTTGGCACTTTTTTAGAGGTTGCCTACACTCCTTTAAAACCCAATACTATCAAAGTTTTTCAGCGTTGGCACTTTTTTGACTTCTTGCCTACACTGCCTACACTCTAATCTTTTGTTTTAGCGAACCCACGTTTGATAGTTTTTCCAAATCTTAAAGATTTCCTTGACTCCCAACCCTCTTTGTTTTGCATGATTTTCTTAACCTTGTTTTTATCTTTTGGATTGGGCGAATTGTCCAAATAAGCCTCTGAAAAGAATAAATTAACTACTACCTTATCCCTTTCCACCAGTTCCCCATACTTTTCAGTATCAAGATGAATCTCTGCTCCATTAGCGCCCATATGGTAGCCGTGGTTCATCATGTCGTGGATGTAATAGTATCTAATCCTGTCTGTTGTTGGGAATTGATACATATTTTTAGGGTAAGGAATTTCTAAATAGCGCTCCACATCCTCAAGAATTTCATCTACAAACTTGTAACGGCTTCTAACCTCGTTTACTAGCTTTTCTTGCTCGTCTGTCAGGGTCAAAGACTTATTAGCCTTCCAAGCTACCACCATAGCACCCCAAAAGTCTCTACGGTCTTTTTCCGTCCACTTTCTGCCCTTATAGGCGGTGTCCTTGTGGACTTCTGCAACCAGAAAGCGCCTTTCCCCTGTCAGGTCGTTCAAATAATCATGATCATTAGTTGCCCTGACAATGATAAAACTCTTAGGCAATCGCCTATCACTGGAAGCGTAAGGCGGTCTAAACTCTAGCTTGGTTTCCGTGATGAATTTCTTCAATTCTGAAAAACTAGCTTTTTTACTGGCCACCATCTCATCATCAAAGACACACCAGTTTCTGACCATTCTGGCCTTGTCATCTTTGTCTGTGAAGGTCTCAACGGTTGTAAAATACTTGTGAGTGAAAAGTCCCTCAAAAAATTGGGTCTTTCCTACTCCCTGCCGTCCAGTCAAGTCTAATACAAAGTCAAACTTAACAGTTGGATCAAACACCTTGGCAACCGCTCCACGGAAAAACAAATCCATGATAATACGGTTATATTCGTCATCCTTGATATTAAGATAATGCCTTAAAATATCAAAGGGATCACGCTGATTCACTAACACTTTATACTCGTTTTCGCATGATTCCAGATAGTCTTTTAAGGGGTTGTAGCTATGTTCTCCAGCCACCACTTCTAAGATATCCGCTATGTCCGACTTTTTATAGTCCAGCTTATACTTGGTAGCAATATAAGCCCTAATCTCTCTGATAATCAGGTCATCGATTGCACCGCTCAAGGTTCTACCGTTTAACTTCATCGGTCTAGTCACGTCAATTTCATAAGTAAAGATGTTGTATTGTATAGCACCTTTTAGCTTACTATCCCCGCTCAAAATCTTTCGGAGATTGTCTAAACCTCTATCAAAGCCGTTTCCTTTTGGTTTTTTTGCCAAGTTCAAGCTGTTGTGTTCCTCGTTGGTCTCCCTTGCTTGAGTCAAGTCCACCACTTCAGGCGGTACTTTCTGCTTATCTTCTTCAATGATTTTTTTTACAATTTCATTGCTACTCAAAAGCCACCTCCTTATAAAATATTCTTGCTACTTCTAAAAAATAACTGGCTAGGTCTTTACGTTTGACGATTGCTGAAAACAAGTCCACCAACTGACTAAAACTGTAGCCATTTACAAATAGCAGTCGGACAAAAAGTGAAGTCTCATACCTGGTATAAATGCCATTACAAATCAGGTCAAAAATCCAACCTTTTAACTCCACTCCAAGCCCCTGCCGTTGTTCGGTCAATTTGTTTGCCTCTAACTCTTTCAAGATTGTCAACAAGTCAGGACTGGCCAAAGCAATATCTAAATCTCTGACCAATTCCCAGCCCTCTACTGCCTCATTTTCGTCTTTAATAGACACATATAAGCCTTTATATTGAAAACTCGTCAAAGCCTCGTCTACAGGCTCATAATAGGTAAATTTGTAGTGTTCCCCATTCTTCCATACTTGAGTAGGATTTGACTTGAGAAAGCCAAATAGGGGCATTTTCTCAACGGATATAGTCAACTCTATTATTCTCATTGCACCTCCTAATCTACTGCAAGAAAATTGTATATATCAGTCTTGCGGTAATAAATCTTCTTACTGTTCTCAAAAGGCGACTGATACGGTCTCAAACCGTGCTTTTCCCAGTTGTTTAACGTAGTTCCACTGATCCCTAACTTGTCTAGTAAATCAGGCCTAGAAATTAAGTCCCAGCCGTCATTATGCTGTTTTTCAAGCTCAAGCCTTTTCTCTAAGTGATCTCCCACTTTCTCCAGTAGATCAAGCTCTGCCTCTCTTGATAATAGTTGCATATTACACCCCTTTCTAATTATGAATCTTACCTGCAAGCTGGATATAACGCCCATAGCAAGGGTTTAATTCCTCTCTTGGTGTTTCTATCATCTGTTGGTTTTCTCGCTCCATTTGGACGCTTTTTTTGCGGTCTAGGTGGTTTAGGTAAAGCAGTAAGCCAATCAACACCACCATAAAGATAACTGCTTGTGTATTGGTCAAATCTAATTCATTCATGTCATGCCCTCGCTTGATAACTCTTAATGTAATCAACTTGATTAGTTCGCTCCATCTTCAAAAACTCATCCACCTCTTCGATACTTACCTTTCTATCTACAAAATCAGCAATAAACTGGAAGAGGTTCGGATTTCTCTCCTTGATTTCAGCCATTTGTTTATCAAATTCTGCTTGTGTCATGTTGTCTAGGTTTATTGTCATTGCATTGCTCCTAATCAATCATCATTCCACGAGTATATAAGGATGAGTCTGTCCATGAATCCAAAACGTTCTTTTTCCCTCGTTTTTTCTTTGCGATATCAACCGCTATGACTTCCCATACATAATTCAATAATTGGCTTTGTTCCATTGGGTAGGTATTTTCTTTAGTTATTTCAGCTAGGTAAGTGTTTAAGAAAAGAAATCCATCAAAATTGGAAAGTAGCTTTATAAACTTAGTATCACCCCAAAAATTTCTGTAATAAGACTCTTCTCGTTCTTCTAGTTCACCTATTACCTCAGCAACCACCCTCTGTTTCATCTTCTCTGTTTGTTCCTTTAGCGTTTGCTGTTGTTCATGGTATTCTGTGCTAGTTAGTTCATTATAAACATCATCCAAGTCATTCAATACCCTACTGATTGCTCTTTTAGCTATGATATTTCTAACCCCTGTAAGACTTCCTTGTATTTCTTCTAAATCTGTTGAAATAGCTTCTATTTTATCTGCTAACATGTTTTTTACCTCTGTTTCTATGTTGTGTAATTGCCCTGATGGCTTTTTAATGCTTTTTTACTATACAGGATATCCTCACGCTCAGACTCGCCAAATTGAAAGCGTGAGACAGTACCAGTTTTAAGAGTTGGCGCTCTATGCTTTTCAAAATCTTTCCTAATTGCTTGCCTGCCATTAGTTGTTATTGATTGAATAGTTGATTTTTGTTATAATTGAGATATAGAAAAAATATCTATATTCTCATTCCGTCGCTTGCTCTCCTCGACCAAAATTTGAGCAAGTGACTTTTTTGTTGTCGTTTTTAATCTTCATGTCTAGGTTTTCTATAAATCAGTTGACGGCTTTCCACTAATTCAGCGATAAAAGCTAGGTTATTGGCCGTATTTTCTATCAAGTCGTCAAGCACACCTTTGTTTTCAGGTAATGCCATAGCTTCAGCCACACTCACGGCATCATCTAGCCATGTTTTAAATTCTTTAAAGTTCATTTCTTTAGCAGTAAAACCTTCTGGTTTTGATTCCAAATCATCCTCCAATACTTTAAAATGTAAGAATGGTTTTGTTTCGTAGCTTTCGCCTTTTTCGTAAAGTGATTTAATACGGTCAAATAGTTTTGTCAATGCAACGTCGCTGGTGTACTCAACAATGATTTCACCGTGTCCATTGTAAGTTGTTTCTTCAACGTCTGTGATCATGCGAATTTCTTCGCCTAATGCTCTAGCGATACCGTGGTCAGTTGTTTGTGCTTGATATAGTTGTGTGTTGTTCATGTTGTTTTCTCCTTTATGTTCTAGGTCGGATGTTTAGTCCGAGCAGGTCAATCCCCAGTGGTAAAGCACCACATGAGAAATCTATAAATGTAATATAGTATTGCGATTGGTTCGCTCCTTTCTAACTATAAAACAGCTCATCTATGGTTATATCTGGTTTGATTTCTGCAACCATTGACTTAATCACTAGACGTTCTTTGTCATTAAAAGCCGTCTTTTTTGTCTCTTTGTTATTATAAGACTGCAAAGAAATATCTAGCTTGTCCGCCATCTGTTGCTGAGTTAGTCCAAGCATAACTCGATAGCCTTTTAATTTGCTCATAGGTTTCCCCCTTTCTAAAAAATGTCCCTCCATGAATAGATTGAAAGTGTGAAAGGTTGGAGGTTTTGTATCCGTTTTGGATAACTATGTGTTAATTATATATCCATAATTGTTACTTGTCAACCGTTTTTTTGATTTTTTTGTAACATTTCTTGATACTTTTCTAAAAATTAGATATAATCATCTATGAAAGGTGTGATAAACATGAATAGACTGAAAGAATTAAGAAAACAAAAAAAGCTAACCCAACAGGAATTAGCTGATGAAATATCTGTGTCAAAAATCACCGTCTTACGCTGGGAGAACGGGGAAAGACAAATAAAGCCGGACAAAGCCCAGCAACTTGCTGACTACTTCGGAGTAAACGTTGGATATCTATTGGGGTATAGTGAGTATAAAGAATTAGAAAAAGCATTGGATAAAACAATTTTTTCAAACTATCCTGATGTTGAAACATTCCTCACCCAAGAGATAAAAGAGCTAATTGGAGAAAGAACAAAAGAGTTTTATGAGTATATTGATAAACAGTTTTATGAAAGCTATAAAAATACTGCCGTACCTCCCGAAATAGTTGTAAAGCACCGTGAAGACTTTTATAGTTCATTTCTATTTCTCCCTGCTAGACTACAAAAATTTATAGCTTTATGGAGCATACTAACAGAAATTGAGCAAGAAAATATAGGTAAAACTATTGAGTTATTAGCTATGAAAGGAAAATAAAACTCCCCCACATTAACCAATAGCACCTCTATCCATGGTCTAAAGTGCACAAACAGGGGAAATTGAAGAATAGAAAGCCGATTTTACAGACTAAAACTAATATCTAAAAGTTATAATTCATTAACTTTAAACAAAAAGAAGTGAAAGAAAAATCAATTATTTTGAACAAAAGTGTTGACTAACATTTAAAATTATCATACAATGAAGGTACTTAAGAGAATAGCGCCCGATAATTCTCAGTGAAACGGGATAGCGAAAAAAGCGCCTTCTATATATTTAGGAGGTGCCTTTTTTTGTCCAAACCATTCAAGACTATACAAGAACAAATAGAGTTATTACATAAACGGGGGCTTGTAATATCTGACTATTCCAAAACAAAAAAGTACCTACTAACAAATAATTACTACAGTATTATCAATGGTTACAGTAAATATTTTACTGATCAACACAACAATTATATACAAGGTGCTAATTTCTCGGAAATTACTTATACATACTTCTATGATAAGGAAATCAAATACACCTTCCTAAAAGCTATCTTAGAAGCTGAGAAACACATAAAATCTATATTAGCTTATGTTTTTTCCGAGGCTTATCCTACTACTCCTTATTTTTACCTAGATTACCAAAACTACGACTACAAGAAAAACAAGAGGACTGTCCCTTTTGTGATTCGTCAAATCGTAAAAATCATTGATAAACATAAATCAAGCCGAAAAAGCAATAGCATACAACACTATTTCAATAAACATAACGACGTCCCTTTCTGGGTGATCGTGGATTACTTGACTTTTGGAGATATACTCGCAATATTAAAGAGCTTGCCACTCTCCCTACAAGATAGAATTGCAAAGAAGTCTTACAGCTTTATTAGTGAACACTGCACTATTAATAAAAATTTTACTAGGGATATGCTGATTTCCTTCGTTGAAAACCTAGCAGAAACTAGAAATGTTTGCGCTCACGATAACCGCTTATATGGTTTCAAGTGTAGAAATAGCTTGAAATACTACCCTGATTTACACGATAAACACAATATAAAGAATACAGACGCAAAAAGTAGTCCTTATCATACCATGATTGCGTTACAATGTTTCTTAAGCGCTAATGAGTATGCTAAACTACATAATACACTCCTATCACGATTTAAAGATTTTTCTAAACATTTACATACACTCTCTATTGACTTCTTTTTAAACGAACTAGGATTCCCTCCTAATTGGCAACAATCAAATAAGCTAGTTCATTAAATAAACTCATATAACCCCCATATCCGCCTTGTTTATCCCTCTGGTATTATTTACCGTCTGACTGCTTAAAATCGAAAACAGGGGCATTCTCGTAGCCCCTCGCATGGTATAAACTCAAAATCTTTCCTAATTGCTTGCCTGCTGATGGAAAAGGAGTAAACCATGAATATTACAGAATACAAAAAGAAAAACGGATCTATCGTATACCGAGCAAGCGTGTATCTTGGAGTTGATAAACTTACAGGGAAAAAGGCTAGAACCACGGTCACGGCCAATACTAAAAAGGGCGTTAAAATCAAAGCTAGGGAGGCTATCAATGCTTTTGCAGCTAATGGATATAGCGTAAAGGAAAAGCCAACCATTACAACCTATAGGGAGCTGGTCGCTTTATGGTGGGAAAGTTACAAGAATACAATCAAGCCAAACTCCCAGCAATCCATGGAGGGGATCGTAAGACTTCATATTTTGCCTGTATTCGGCGATTACAAGCTAGATAAGCTCACTACTCCTATCATTCAGCAACAAGTCAATAAGTGGGCTGACAAGGCCAATAAGGGCGAAAAAGGGGCATACGCAAACTATAGCTTTCTAAACAATATAAACCGCCGTATTCTCCAGTATGGCGTGACTATGCAAGTGATCCAGCATAACCCTGCGCGAGATGTCATTATCCCACGTAAACAACAAAATAAAGAGCATAAGGTCAAATTTTTCAGCAACCAGGAACTAAAACAGTTTTTAGACTACCTGGAAGATTTGGATCAGTCTAGTTATGAGAATTTCTTTGACTACGTGCTTTATAAAACATTGCTGGCCAGTGGTTGCCGTATTGGTGAGGCTTTAGCTCTTAAGTGGTCTGATATTGACCTTAAAAAAGGCACTATCAGCATATCTAAGACTCTGAATAGATACCAGGAAACAAACACGCCTAAGTCTAAAGCAGGTCTAAGAGAGATTGACATAGACAAGGCTACAGTTTCCCTACTCAAACAGTATAAAAAACGTCAACAAGTCCAGTCATGGCAACTAGGCCGATCTGAGGGGATTGTCTTTACTCCTTTTACCACAAAATACGCTTACGCTTGCCTACTAAGAAAGAGGCTACAAAGTCACTTTAAAGCTGCTGGCGTTCCTGATATTAGTTTCCATGGTTTCCGACATACTCACGCTACAATCATGCTATACGCTGGCATAGAGGCGAAAGATTTACAGTATAGGCTAGGCCACTCTAATATCTCAATGACCTTGAATACTTATGTCCATGCTACCAAAGAGGGAGCTAAAAAAGCCGTCTCAATCTTTGAGGCAGCTATCAGCAATCTATAAATAATAAGGGTGTCCCATTTTGGGGCTACCCTCTTACTATACCTAAAATTAGTTAAGGGTAACTAAAAGGGTAGTAAAAACAAAAAAAGCACTAAGGGAAAGTACCCCAAAGTGCTTAATATCAAGGCTCTAAAGCCTATCTTATTCAATAAAATATTACAACATTTTGTTGTAGAATTCAACGACAAGTGCTTCGTTGATTTCTGGGTTGATTTCATCACGTTCTGGCAAGCGAGTCAATGAACCTTCCAATTTTTCAGCGTCGAATGATACGAATGCTGGACGTCCAAGAGTAGCTTCTACTGCTTCAAGGATAGCTGGAACTTTCAATGATTTTTCACGAACTGAGATCACTTGACCTGGAGTTACGCGGTATGATGGGATATCAACGCGTTTTCCGTCAACAAGGATGTGACCGTGGTTTACGAATTGACGAGCTTGACGACGAGTAGTCGCAAGACCAAGACGGTAAACAACGTTATCCAAACGACGTTCCAAAAGAAGCATGAAGTTGAAACCTAGGATTCCGCCTTTGATTTTTGTAGCTTGTACGAACAAGTTACGGAATTGTTTTTCACCTACACCGTAAGTGAAACGAAGTTTTTGTTTTTCAGCCAATTGCAAACCGTATTCTGACAATTTAGAACGGTTGTTTGGTCCGTGTTGTCCTGGTACGTAGTTACGACGTGCCAATTCTTTACCTGTACCTGTAAGTGAAAGGCCAAGGCGACGAGCTTGTTTCCAAGATGGTCCTGTATAACGTGACATGTGAATGTCCTCCTGATATAAATAATATTTCGGTGGAAATAGTCACTTAGAAAGCCCTGATTCGTGCAGATGCCCTTCGCCTAAACAGCCAAGGTTACTTATCATAAGACACCTGTTGACGAGCTTCATGCTTTCCTGCTGATATTTCGCACAAAATCCATTCTACCATGAATGGCTAGATTTGTAAAGGGTTTTTAAGCTTTATTTTCATTGCCAGAGAGGTTAAGAAGGAGGGTAAAGGTGCTTCCTAAACCGTACTGGCTAGTAACTGTAATTTCTCCACCCAATTGATGGGCCAATTCACGCGCAATCGCAAGACCAAGACCATGACCACCTGTTTTCATGTTACGCGAAGTTTCTACACGATAAAGGCGTTTGAAAATATTCTCCAAATCCTCTGGGGCAATCCCCTGTCCCTCATCGGTCACACTGATTGAAAGCTGGTTATTTTCCAGCTTAGCTACCACTTCCAACTTGGTCCCTGGAGCTGAGTATTTAAAAGCGTTATTGACCAGATTCACCAAGATGCGAGAGAGTTTGGCATAATCTCCTTCAATCCGGGCAGACTCTGGGATTACCTGCAAATGGACATCCCGTTCCTCCTGCTCAATCAAGAACTGAAATTCACTCATGCACTCAATCAAGAGCTGGTCCAAAAAAATACTGTCCTTGCTGGTCGTTTCCACCTGATTTCTAGCTGTATTTAGAGTCAAAAAATTCAACTCTTCAACCAGTTTATTGAGTCTTTCCGTCTGACGCCCAATAGTTGCTAGATAATGCTCCTGTTCTCCTTCCTTGATAACCCCATCCAAAATCCCTTCTACCGTCGCTTGGATCGAAGTGATGGGGGTCTTGATATCATGCGAAAGTTGAGCAATCATCAAGCCCTTTTCTCGTTCGCTTTCTTCCAAGGAATCAAAGGTGGCCTGCAAATCGTGGGACATTTCATTGAAAGCTTGCCCTAATTGTTGAAATTCTACAGGTCCTTGAACCTCCAGACTTGATGGAAAGTCCTTGTCCGCTACCCGCTTGGCATGTTCCTTGAGTTTGCCCAATGAAGTAAAGACTGGCGACAGGAGAAAGAGACTAATCCCAGCACCGACAAGGCTGGCAACGATGGTCATTCCAAGCAAAAAGTAAATCTCGCTTTTCGCAATCAGCATTTTTTGAACAGCCCAAAAAACCACGATAATCGTTAGGAGTGTTGAAATGACATACCCCACTAAAATATAACTTTTTAATTTCATTAACTACCTCGCGCTTTCTCAATTTTGTAGCCCAAGCCCCAGACGGTTTTGATGGTGGGTGTTTCTGCACTAGCATGTTTAGCCAACTCCTGTCGAAGAGCATGAATATGAACATTCAAGGTATTGGTATCATCTACGTAGTCTTCTTGCCAGACCTTTTCATAGAGGTCTGTCTTAGAGAAAACGCGCTCTGGATTGCTGGCTAAAAGCCATAGAAGTTCGAAGGATTTGACTGTCAAATCAAGCGCCACATCTCCGACTTGGACCTCATGACTACCGTGATTCATCCGTAAATCCCCGAGACTGACGACCTCTGTCTCACCTCCACGATGAAGGCGACGCAAGATATTGTGGACACGCAAAACCAGCTCACGAGGGCTAAAGGGCTTGGCAATAAAGTCATCTGCCCCTAAGCTCAGGCCATAAATCTTATCCTGCTCACTGGTCTTAGCCGTGATAAAGAGAAAAGGCTGATCTGGAGATTGATACTGAACCTCACTAATCAAATCGTAACCATCCATCCGAGGCATCATGATATCTGTAATAATCAAATCAATTGGTTTGCGCTGGAAGATTTCTAAAGCCTCTACCCCATCATGGGCCACCAAAACCTGATATCCTGCCTGAACCAGATAGCGTTGATGAATATCTGTGATTTCTACCTCGTCGTCAACGAGTAAAATTGTCTTTCCCATCTGTCTCTCCTTTGAAAAAAACAGTGCTATACCACAATAGTATAACACTATTTTAATCTCTTTACGAACATTCTAAACGATATCTGGATTTTTCAAATCCTAGATAGAAAGTCTGTGGCTAGACTAGTCATTTTCTTCTTTTTTAGCTTTCAAACCGAGTCCACCTAGAAGTCCGGCCAAAGCCAATCCAAAGAATCCAAGAGTAGCCATTGATGTTTGGGCTTCACCAGTATATGGAAGCATGTCTTTTTGTTCTTTCATGTGAGCAGCCATCATTGGACTTGATACCTTGTTAGTAGATGCCATCTTGCCTTCATCAGGCATTTTACTTGAGGTTACCATAGGCTGGATAGCATTCATGTTTTTGTCCTGCTCTTTGTTAGGCATCATCTTATCTTGGCTAGCAGCTGGTATTTTGGATTTCATCTCATTAAGGGACTTATACCCATTCAAGTTCACTGTCAATTCTTTAGTCGCTACGAGATTGCTCAAATCGGCCTTGCCATCTTTCGCACCGTATACCTTGATAGTGGCTTTATAGCTTTGAGTGCCGTTTTGTTTCAAGAGATCTAGAAGCTCTTTGTCAGATTTACCTTGAGTACCAGCCAAGTCCACTTCGTAGAAGTAGAGGCCTTTGCCCAATTTCTCTACTGGTGGGAGAGCAGGATTTTTAGCTGAGCCGTTGTCTGACCATGGAGCCTTGTCGGATGCTTTCAAGATAAGGCGAGTTAACATACCGTCACCAGCGAAGAATTCATATGGAATGACTTGGTTGACACCAGCTGTGAATGGACCTGGGAAGTTGGCTTTGTCCAAGTAAGTAGCTGGAACATCTACTGTGTCTTTGGTATTGTCAGCCACGCCTTTTTGCACTTCAGTTGAGGTAGTTAAGCCATTCAAGTTCACTGTCAATTCTTTAGTCGCTACAAGGTTGCTCAAATCGGCTTTGCCGTCTTTCGCACCGTACACTTTGATAGTTGCCTTGTAACTTTGAGTGCCGTTTTGTTTCAAGAGATCTAGAAGCTCTTTGTCAGATTTACCTTGAGTACCAGCCAAGTCCACTTCGTAGAAGTAGAGGCCTTTGCCCAATTTCTCTACTGGTGGGAGAGCAGGATTTTTAGCTGAGCCGTTGTCTGACCATGGAGCCTTGTCTGAAGCTTTCAAGATCAGACGAGTCAACATACCGTCACCAGCGAAGAATTCGTAAGGAATGACTTGGTTGACACCAGCTGTGAACGGACCTGGGAAATTCGCTTTATCCAAGTAAGTGGCTGGGACGTCCACTGTATCTTTGGTATTGTCGGCTACGCCTTTTTGGACTTCAGCTGGGGTAGTCAAGCCATTCAAGTTGACATCCAATTCTTTAGTCGCTACGAGATTGCTCAAATCGGCCTTGCCATCTTTAGCGCCGTACACCTTGATAGTCGCCTTGTAGCTTTGAGTGCCGTTTTGTTTCAAGAGGTCTAGAAGCTCTTTATCTGATTTTCCTTGAGTACCTGCCAAGTCCACTTCATAGAAGTAGAGACCTTTGCCCAATTTCTCTACTGGTGGAAGGGCTGGATTTTTAGCTGAACCATTGTCTGACCATGGAGCCTTGTCTGAGGCTTTCAAGATAAGGCGAGTTAACATACCATCTCCGGCGAAGAATTCATATGGGATGACTTGATTGACACCGGCTGTGAATGGGCCTGGGAAGTTGGCTTTATCCAAGTATGTAGCTGGAACATCTACTATGTCTTTGGTATTGTCAGCCACGCCTTTTTGGACTTCAGCTGGGGTAGTCAAGCCATTCAAGTTGATATCCAAATCCTTAGTCGCTACAAGATTGCTCAAGTCTGCCTTGCCGTCTTTAGCACCGTACACTTTAATGGTAGCTTTATAGTTTTGTGTGCCATTTTGTTTCAAGAGGTCTAGAAGCTCTTTATCAGATTTACCTTGGGTGCCGGCCAAGTCTACCTCATAGAAGTAAAGGCCTTTGCCCAATTTCTCTACTGGTGGAAGGGCGGGGTTTTTAGCCGAACCATTGTCTGACCATGGGGCCTTGTCAGAAGCTTTCAAGATAAGGCGAGTCAACATACCGTCACCGGCGAAGAATTCGTACGGGATAACTTGATTGACACCAGCTGTGAATGGGCCTGGGAAATTAGCTTTGTCCAAGTAAGTAGCTGGTACATCCACTGTATCTTTAGTGTTGTCAGCCACGCCTTTTTGGACTTCAGCTGGAGTGGTTGCTGGTTGAGTTTCACTTGCTTCACGGTCTTGTCCAGCAACTGTAGCTGCAGGACTTTCCACAGGTTTAACCGCATCTTCTGTTTGTTTCTTAGATTCTGGTTTTTCTTGCGCTTCTTCTTTTGGTGCTACTACTGGCTCTTTAGCACCTGCATCTGCTTTTTCTGGAGAGCTTGCAGTATCCAAGCTTGCTTTAGGTGTTGAATCTGCCTGTTCTGAAGGAAGAGCTGTATCGACTGCTTCTTTGAGAACTCCTACTGGTAAGTCGCTCTTTTCACTCACCGCAGTCGCATCTGGCGCTACTTGAGCAGGGCTTGGATTGACCACATCGGCACGTACAGAACTTGGTTGACCAACTAGGACAAAAAAGCCACTAGCCACAACAACTGAGGCAACACCGACACTAAGACGGCGAATAGACCAACGAGTATATCTTTGATTTGGATTGAATTTCATAGGATTCTCCTTAGAGTTTTTCTTTATTTGATGACTCTAGTATAATCTCCTAAAATTAAAAAGGATTAAGAAAAAGTTAAAATTTTTCTTAAATCCCTCTTATAAAATACTTATATTAATTTTTTTACGAATTTAATTCTGCCAAGTCATCTAGATACTGGTTGTTAATAACCGCCAAGATATAGGCATCGGCTTTCAAGAGATCATTGGGACCAAATTGGACGTCCAGCGGTGAATTTTCTTGTTCACGAAACCCTAGGACATTGAGGTTGTATTTGCCACGTAGATCTAGCTGGCTCAGGCTTTGACCTGCCCAAACACTCGGAATTTTCATCTCCACGATAGACACATTTTTATCCAGCTGAAAGACATCCACATTGTTATGAAAGAGAATGGTCTGCGCTAGAGACTGCCCCATTTCATACTCAGGTGAGATAACTGAGTCGGCACCAATTTTTTCCAGCACCTTCTTAGCTGTCTGGCTTTTGACCTTGGCAATAACCCTTGGTATCCCTAGACTCTTACAATGCATAACTGCAAGCACACTCGACTCTAGATTTTCCCCTGTTGCCACTACAACCGTATCACAGGTATCAATTCCTGCAGTTCTGAGGAGTTCCTCGTCTGTAATATCGCCAACAACTCCACGCGCCAAAACAGGCTCAAATTGATTGATGCGCTCGGCGTGGTCGTCAATGGCAATGATATTCATATCTTGCTTGGCTAGGGCCGTCAGGACACTACTCCCGAAAATCCCCAAACCTAAAATTCCAATCGTACGATCTGACATAGTTCTTCCTTTCTTATCCAATACTAATATCTGCTTTCATATACTGAATCAAATCTTTCTTATCAGGCTGGTAATCCGCTAGACTGACCAGCAAGGTCAAGGGACCGATACGGCCAATAAACATGAGGACCATGACAATGCTGAGAGCTAACTTGCCCAGTTCTGGTGTCAGATTTGCCGTTACCCCAACTGTCGCAAGGGCCGAAATGGTCTCAAACATGAGATAGATAAAGCGCGGTGTTCCTTCTGCTGTAATTCCCAGCAACACCAAACCCAACAAGAAGGTCATCAAAAAGATAATGAAGACACTAAAGGATTTTTGGACTGTTCGAGCCTCAATGGTTCTCTGCGCAACATTGGCATGAGGTAGGCCCAGCAATTCACTACGCGCAAAAACCAACAAGACAAAGAAAGTCGTAATCTTGAGCCCCCCAGCCGTTCCTCCAGGCGCTCCACCCAGAAACATCTGTAGGATATAGATAAACAAGGTCACAGGCCGAGCTTGAGTATAGTCAATAGAAGCAAAACCGGCCGTTCTCATGCTGACAGTTTGGAAAAAACTAACCAGCACTTTCTCTGGAACACTGAGATTGCCAATGGTCCCTGGATTGTGCCACTCCGTAAAGAGTGTGGATACTGTCCCAAACAGCAAAATCCCTGCAGTCAAGAAGAGGACCAGCTTGGTGTGAAAACGCAGACGGCGTTTTTTCTTCTTGTCAAACTGGGTTGCCAAGTCAAACCAAACCATAAATCCAAGACCACCTGTGATAATTAAGCCAGCAATGACCAGATTGATTAAGGGATCCGTCTGAAAAGCCACTAAACTGCTACTGCCGAAATTATCAAAACCAGCATTACAAAAGGCTGAAATGGCTAAGAAGATAGAAGTAAAAATACCCCGTCCCCAGCCGAACTCAGGAATAAAACGGAAACTAAGAAGAAAAGCTCCCAAACCCTCTACCAGAAAAGTCGTCAAAAAGATGGAACGCATAAAAGACTTCAAAGACTTACTTTCCCCATAACTAAAACTCTCCTGAATGGTTTCACGACTGCGAAGGCTGAGCTTTTGCTTCCCCTGAATATAAAAGACCCCGATAAAGGTCATGAGCCCCAGACCACCAATCTGGATCAAGAGCATACAAATCAACTGCCCCCATACATTATAGGTAGTAGCCACCGGTTGCGTAAAAAGGCCGGTCACACAGACCATGGACACCGTCGTAAAGAGATGGTCAAAATAAGTAGCCTGCGAACCACTCGCCTGAACAAAGGGCAAACTCAAAAGCAGAGAGCCTATAAAAATAACTCCAGCGAAACTCAGAAAAATTCGACGAGCAGGCGAAAGTCCACCTAAGGCTCTTTCAATTTTTTTCACAAATAATTTGAATAACATATATCCATTGTACCATAAAAAGTAGGAGAGTAGCTAGATCTGAGAGACTATCTCAAGGCAGAGTTCCAAGGCCTTCTCGAAAGCTTCTGAACCCCAGTCACGACTATCGTACTGGTCCAATTCTGCTAAGGAATCAGCTGTAAACAACAATTCTCCCCAGAAAACCCCACGCAGTTGGGCTACTGCCGCAAGCGCAGAACACTCCATCTCCACAACAGCACAGCCTTCTTCCTTGCGATAAGCCACCTTTTCAGCAGTTTCTCGGTAAAAACCATCTGTCGTCCAGGTCATGACTTCTTCATAAGGAATCCCTCTAGCCTCCAAAACTTGCTCAATAGCAGCAATAGCCTCTGTCTGAATTTCCATATAACGAGAAGGTGCCACATAGTGATAACTGGCTCCTTCATCTCGCAGAGCGCGAACAGGGACTAGAAAGGCATTTTCTTCTATATCAGCCAGCACACCACAGGTACCAGTAGAGATAATCTGCTCCACACCATAGCCAATCAACCAATCCATAAACTGGGCTGCTGGAGCGGAGCCGACAGGTGCCTGAGCCAGACAAATCTCCTCGCCTTTGTGGTTCACGACATAGACTGGATAGGTCTTGGTGGCAGAAACGAATTCGCCGACACAGTCCGCCCCTACTTCCCTCGCATAGCGGTCAATCTCCTCACCTAAAAAAGCATAGACACACTTCTTTGGTAAATGCAAGTCCAACCCCTCGTGATTAGGCATGATAACCGCCTGAGGATTATCATCGAACTCTAAAATAGGAATCGCATGTTTCTGAATCATAATCTACCTCCTCTAATTTTGTACTATTGTATCAAAAGCTGACAAAGTGTCAAGAAAGAAGCTGATGCACTGAAAATAAAAACAATACAATCGCAACCAATCTTCACCAAGTCAAAACAACTTGCTTGACAAAAGCTTGACTTCATGATTTAATATACCCCATAAGGGTATATTTGGAGGTGCCTATGTTTCACTTATTTACAAAAATTGACAGTATTTCTACCAGCGAGTTAGAAGCTAAACTCAGAGAACCGATTCAGCTACTGGATGTTCGGACGCCGATGGAATTTCGTAGAGGCCATATCAAAAATGCCAAGAATGTCCCTCTATCCGAAATCGGATCTTATACACCAGCGACAAAAGAAACACTTTATGTCATTTGTCATTCTGGTATGCGTAGTAAGATGGCTGCTAAAAAGCTAAAGAAAAAAGGCTATGATGTCATCAATGTCCGAGGCGGTATGAGTGCTTGGACAGGTAAAATCATCTAGATGTATAAAGGAGAAAGTCAATGAAAATTATCATTGTCGGGGGAGTTGCAGGCGGTATGTCAGCAGCAACCCGCCTCAGACGTCTCATGGAAGACGCTGAAATCACTATTTTTGAGAAAGGTCCCTTTGTTTCCTTTGCAAACTGCGGACTTCCTTACTATGTTTCAGGAGAAATTGCAAACCGTGATAGTTTATTGGTCCAAACTCCTGAAAGTCTCAAGTCCCGCTTTAATCTTGATGTACGACCATTTCACGAGGTCATCAGTATTTCCCCAGCAGAGCACACTGTGATTGTGCGACACGATGGACAGGAATTCACAGAAAGCTACGACAAGTTGATCCTCTCCCCAGGAGCTAAACCATTTGTTCCTACCATTGAAGGTTTGGCAGAAGCTAAGAATGCCTACACGCTCCGCAATGTTCCCGATCTCGATGAAATTATGGCAGCCTTGGACAATCATCCAAAAGAAGCTGTCGTTATCGGTGCAGGCTTTATCGGGCTTGAAATGGTTGAAAATCTGGCAAAACGTGGCTTGCAAGTTACTATTGTTGAGAAAGCACCCCATGTCTTACCATCATTAGATCAAGAAATGGCAGCCTTTGTCCAAGCAGAATTGGTTAAAAACAGCGTTCGCGTTATCACTTCTCAGTCTGCGACTCGATTTGAAGACCAAGGAAAAGTCATCATTCTCGAAAATGGTCAAAAGATCACTTCTGACCTCACTATCCTTTCTGTCGGTGTTGAACCTGAAAATGGATTAGCAAAAGCTGCGGGGGTTGAACTGGGACTTCGTGGTGGGATCCTGGTCAATGAACATTACGAAACTAGTCAAAAAGATATCTTTGCAGTTGGGGATGCCATCGTCGTCAAGCAAGAGATTACAGGCCAAGATGCTCTCATCTCTCTAGCTTCTCCTGCCAATCGACAAGGACGCCAAGTGGCAGACGTCATCGCAGGACTCGGTCGTACAAATAAGGGCAATATCGGCACTGCTATCGTTCGTACCTTTGATATGACAGCTGCTTCGACTGGTCTCAGCGAGCATGTACTTAGCATGAATCAACTTCCTTACAAGGCCCTTCATGTCAGCGGGAAAGACCATGCTGGTTATTATCCAGGCGCTACTGATATGACCTTGAAGCTCCTCTTTGACCCAAACACTGGAAAAATCTATGGTGCCCAAGGAGTTGGGAAGAAAGGTGTTGACAAGCGAATCGATATCCTAGCAACTGCTATCAAGGGAAATCTCACCGTCTTTGACTTACCAGAATTGGAGTTTACCTATGCGCCACCATTTGGCTCGGCCAAGGATCCCGTCAATATGCTGGGCTACGCAGCCTTAAACCTTATCGAAGGCCTCAGCAACAATGTTCAATGGTACCAGCTCGAAGACGAACTAGCTAATGGTAAGAAATTCCTAGATGTACGAACAAGTGGCGAATTCCAGAGTGGTCGACTCAAAGTCGATACCATTCATATCCCCCTAAATGAACTACGGGAACACTTGGATGAACTAGACAAGAACCAAGCCTACATCGTTAGCTGCCACAGTGGTTTGCGCAGCTATATCGCAGAGCGTATCCTCAAACAAGCAGGATTTACCGTCCAAAACCTTGACGGCGCTTATTCACTATACAAAATGGCTAACCCAGAAGGAGTAGAATATGGAAACTAATATCAGTATGGCTGACTTTTATGCAAAATATCAAAATAAAAATTTAGAGCTTATCGATGTCCGTGAAGCGCATGAATTCCAAGCAGGACATGCACCAGGTGCAAAAAATCTTCCGTTAAGTACCTTGGAACAAGGCTACAAAGACCTCAAACCTGATCATGAATACCATGTCATCTGTCAAGGAGGAGTGCGTTCTGCCTCTGCCTGTCAATTTCTCAGTTCCCAAGGCCTCACCGTTACCAACGTAGAAGGTGGTATGAATACTTGGCCAGGTCAAGTAGAATAATCAAGAGGAGCTGGACAAAAACTCAATTTCAGGAGAAAGTGAAGTAAATCTCTCCACAATAAAACGCATACTATCAAGGTTTTTCAACACCTGATAGTATGCATTTTTTTAATTTTAAAGACTGTTTCCAGCCTCTCTTGATTCACATTAAACTATTCTACTGATGGCATTTTTGTCTTTATGATAAAGTAAACAATTACTTCACTTCCTTTTAATCAAGTATCGGATAGCCTTTTCTAGGCGTTCCTTTTGAGCTTCAGGATCATCTAGCGGGTGGTTGATACATTCAGTAAGGTTTTCGGTAATGATCATCTCAACCACGCGCTCCACACTAGATTTCACAGCTGTCAATTGCGTCACAATATCAGCACAGTCACGATCCTCTTCAATCATCTTTTGAATCCCACGCAACTGACCCTCTGAACGTTTCAAACGAGTAATATACTTTGAGTTTGTCATTTCTTTTTCCTTGCTCGATTTTTCTTCATTATATCTCTAATCAGCTTCTTTGTCAAAATTATCGCCTGTTCAGCTCACGCGATTCTATTACCAAAAACTTTTCAAAAGGCAAACTAGCCTTGCTGATAACTCGATAGAAATCCCTAGTTTTATCTTGCTAAACGAATACGAGTCACAATTCCATCTTGGTCTATGATTTCCAACTGGCTTGATGTCAGCCACTTGATTGGTGCATCAACTTCTTGTGCTCTCTGGGCAATCGTTAACAGTTTTTCTTTATGTGCGACTTCAATGACATAATAGGCTAAGCCTGGCAAGCCTTGCTTACGCGGAGATAGGCCTTTTCCTCCCCATTCGTTAACTGCCAAATGATGATGATAGTCCCCAGCTGCAATCCAACTAGCGCTAGGCACACTGAATTTATCCTCTAGTCCTAACACCTTTTGATAAAACTGGCTGGACTTTCGACTATCCTTGACGGACAAATGGATATGCCCCATTCTCGTACCCTCTGCTAAAGTAAAGGGCTCTACTCTTTCTCCCAACTCATAGATGTCCTGCGCCGCAAGGGGCTCAGTGACCCCTATAATACGACCGTCTTCTCGAATATCCCATGTGGAAACCGGCTTATCTCGATAGAGTTCAATGCCATTTTCCTCCAAATCTTCCAAATAAAGGGCCTCACTGTAACCGTGGTCTGCACCACCGACAAGAGAAATATGTAAATCTGTCAGGTGTTTCAAGATATCAGCCAAAGCCTTGCGTGTCGGCAAAAGAATAGCCAGATGGTAAAGACCATAATGTTCCCTTACTTGTCCACTCTCTTGTGCTTGAATCAGGTGTACCAAGGCCTCTCCATCAAGTCCTAGAATCGTCTCTGTCTCAGTCTGAGATAAGATTTCTAAACCAATGATTTGCTGATAAAAGGCTGTTTGACTTGCTAAGTTCTTTACATTTAAAACTGCCTCTGCCAAATAAATGTGGCTTTTGTATTCATAGGTCATAGGATATCTCCTCTGTTGTAATTTTCATTATTACAATTATTGTATAAAATCCATCAAGAAAGTCAAGTCAGACAACTCAAAAATAAGGCCATTTCAGGATAAGATAAAGTGAATCTTTCCATAATAAAACGCATATTATCAAAGTTTTCAGCACCTGATAATATGCATTTTCCTAATTTTAAAGACTTTTTTCCCAGCTTTTTTATTTCACAACAAGCTCATAACGTGTCTTACTGGTGAAGGTTTGACCAGCTTTAAGAATGACTTGATCTTTAAGGTCACTGTGAATGGCATCTGGTAAAGCCTGCGCTTCAAGTGCAATCCCATTGTGCTGTAGCATTGGCTGACCTCCTATGATGACACTTTCATCCACAAAGTTTGCTGTGTAGACCACAAAGCAAGGAGCCTCCGTCTTGAAAAGCAGAAAGCGACCTGAGTCTTGATCATAAAGGAATCCAGCATTATCATGACCTGCAGGAAGGGCAAATGGATGATCTAAGCCAGATACCAACTGGATTTGCTCATCTTCTTCTGCAAAGATATCCTTCAACAAGGCACCATTGTAGATGTGTTTGACCACATCACGATTGGCATCTGGAGTTTTGGCCGGAACACCATCGGGAGCGATTGGATAAATGCCCTCTGTGTTTAGTTGGAAGACATGACGGTCAATCGTCTTTGTGAAATCACCGGACAAGTTGAAATAGCTATGGTTGGTTGGATTGACCAGCGTATCTTGATCTGTCGTTACCTTGTAGCTGATTTCATAGGCACCAGTCTCTTCTAAGTGGTAGCTGATCCAAATCTTGAGATTTCCAGGAAATCCTCCTGTCCCATCTGTACGCTCTGTGTAGAGGGTCAAGCCATGGTCGCTCACTTCAACTAGTTCAAACAAGCTCGAATCCCAACCAGTTGAACCACTGTGGTTACAGTTGCTAGCATTGTTGACTTCAAGTTCATAGGTCTTGCCATTTAATTCAAAGGTCGCACCTGCAATACGGCCCGCCACAGGACCTACGCTAGCTCCATGCTTGGGACTATTGCCTACATAGCTATCAAAGTCATCAAATCCCAAGATAACGTTGGCAAAATTTCCAGCCTTGTCAGGCGTGACATAGCGCAAGATGGTCGCACCATAAGTCATGACCTCAAGTTGGTAGCCACCGTCTGTCTCAAATCGATAGGCCAAGACATCCTTGCCCTCAACATTTCCAAATACACGCTCTGTGTATGCTTTCATTCTCTTCTCCTTTTACTATTTCTCTCAAGCAAACAAACCATAGAAAGCCTACTGACAATCTATGGTTTACTTGTATGATTTACAAACTCCTTTATCAAGAATCTATAAACGCAGTATTACTTTTGATATTCGTGGATGATAACACCTTGTACCACACGGTTTACTGTACCTGTAGGAGACGGTGTATCTGGTTTATTTTCTACCTTGAGTGAAGTCAATAGGGCAAAGAGTTGGGCATAAACGATGTAAGGGAAGACACGGTAAATATCATTCAAGACACCGCCACAACCAAGTGCCACTTCTTTGACATTTTCAAGACCAAAGGCTTGATCACTCAAAAGCACAACACGGCGAGCAATCTGATCACCAGCAACTTCACGAACCAAGTCCAAGTCGTACTTACGAGTGTAGTCTGTCGTTGTACCAAAGACTAAAACAACTGTATCTTCGTTGATAAGAGATTTTGGACCGTGACGGAAGCCGACTGGGCTTTCATACATAGTCGCAACTTGACCAGCAGTCAGTTCCAAAATCTTGAGCTGAGCTTCATGAGCAAGTCCAAAGAATGGACCAGCGCCTAGATAGATGACACGGTTAAAGTCGAGGTCAACAAGTTCTTTGACATCTTCTGCATTGTCTAGAATTTTACGGGCAAGACTAGATACAACTTCAAAACGTTCAGCTTTCACAGCAAATTCTGTAGGATCAAAAACCAAGAGAGCTGTTAACATCATAGACGTAAAACTTGATGTCATGGCAAAGCCAGCATCATTAGAAGCAACTGGTTGCAAGAGCAAGAGATTGCGGTCATCTCCATGAGCTTGAAGAGCCAACTTACCGTCCGCTGCACAAGTAATCGTCACTTGATAAAGCTCATCCACCAAGGCCTTGGCCAAATCAACAGTCGCCACACTTTCAGGTGAATTTCCACTACGAGCAAAGGATACAAGGACAGTCGCCACATCTTTTTTCAAATAAGTTTCTGGATTGGCAACGATATCTGTTGTTGCAATAGCATTGAAATTCCATTTGCGTTCGTCATAGACTTCCTTAAAGTAAGGTACCAAGGTATCTCCCACATAAGCAGAAGTACCAGCACCCGTCAAGATAACCTTAATATAGTCATGTTTATCAGCGATACCTTGCAGAAAGGCTGCAATTTCTTCACGTTTTTCTTGGTAAGATTCAAAAGCTTCTTTCCATACATCAGGCTGTTGGTAGATTTCACGCGTAGTGATTTCTGCACCCAATTCGAGCAAGTCTTCTTTTGTATAATGTAGCATTGAGTTCCTCTTTTTCTATCAAATATGGGAATGGGAGTAAGCCCCATTCCCATGTATATTCTATATAAAATGCTCTAACGATTTTCACGTTGTCACATCGTATACTCAATGAAAATCAAAGAGCAAACTAGGAAACTAGCCGCAGGCTGTACTTGAGTACGGCAAGGCGACGTTGACGTAGTTTAAATTTGATTTTCGAAGAGTATTATTCATCTTCGTCATCATCGAAGCCCGCTAACAGGTCATTAACTTTCACAATACTTTCTGCAGCACGGCTCTTATAGTCCGCATCTGCACCTGTAAGGCTCGCATTGATAAATTCAATCACCATTGGAAGATTCATCCCTGCGTAAAGGTCAATATCACGACCTTCCATAATCAAACGGCTTACCACGTTACATGGTGTTCCACCGAGAAGATCCGCAAAGACTAGGAAATCATCCAATCCTTCGATAGCAGCTTCAAATTTTGCAGTAAAATCTTCTGGGCCATCTTCTGGAAGAAGAGCTACTGTATAAATATTGTCTTGTGGACCCATAATCATTTCAGTGCTACCTTTAAGTTCTTCACAGAAACGACCATGACTCACCAAAATTAATGATTTCGTCATAAATTATACGCCCATTCCAAGCAAGAATTTACCGATGAATGAAAGACCTACTGCAAGAGCAATGATGATACCAATTGCTTTTGTAGAGTTCATACCTTTCTTACCAAGCAACCAGAAGATAAAGGCAGTAAAGATTGCTGGAAGTAAGCGTGGGAAGATTGAGTTCAAGATATCTTGGAAGTCAATCATTTTTTCACCAATTGGTAATTTATAAGAAACTTCAAAGTTGATCATTGTTGCTACAAGAGCACCCATCATGAAGACACCAAGTACAGATGCAGCATCAATCAAAGCTGTCAAAGTACTTTGCATGTTGTTGATAAGGTTAACCCCTTCTTTGTATGCAAATTCCAACTGTTTCCAACGGAAAATGTCATACGCTACTGCAACTGCGATCCAAAGGAAGATACCCCATGGTTGGCCAGCGATAGCCATAGTTGCTGCGATAGATCCCATGATAGCAGGTACAAGTGAACCAAAGATCGTATCTCCAAGAGGAGCGAATGGTCCCATCAAACCTGTCTTGATACCGTTAACGGCATCTTTTGAACCTACACCATCTTTTTCTTCCATGGCAAGGTCAAAACCAGCGATAATTGTGTGGAAGAATGGAGAAGTATTGAAGAATTGAGTATGAACTTTCATCATTTCTTTCAATTCAGGAGTTCCATCCCCATACATTTTACGCAATTGAGGCAAAATCATGTAAAGGTAACCAGAAGCTTGCATACGTTCGTAGTTCCAACCTAATTGGAAAGTAAACAAGCTACGTTTGTTGATTTGATTAAAATCTTCTTTTGTAAGTTTGTAATTAGAATTCGTCATCTTCGATTTCCCCACTTTCTGATGGTGTAGAAGGTGCTGCTACAGCTACTTTTTGGCTGTTCTTAAAGTGAACAACTGCAAGGAAGATACCTACGATAGAGATACCGATCATAGACAAACCTTTGAAGTTGTTAGCAAAGCCAATCTTTTCAGCAACATCAGCAGGAAGAGTACCTACGATACCAGCAACAGCGCCACCAAGACCTGTTACATATGAGTAAAGAACAGTCAACATAGCTGTCAAACCAAAGCCCATTGCAAGGTAGTGAAGGTTACGTTTAACTGGAAGGTAACGAAGCAAGATTGCAAATCCAAGACCTGGAAGCATACGTCCTGCAAGTGTCAAACCGTCTGCAACCCATTGGTATTGTTTAACCAAATCTACTACTGCTTGAACAAAGGCACCACCAAAGGCAAGGGCAAAGAAGACTGGAAGGGCACGAGAAAGAGCCCAAGGAAGAGCACCAAGAAGGTAGTTGCGTTCGATTGCTTTATAGTCAAAGCGTTCGATTGCAGCATCAATACGGTGTGCGAAGAAAGTAGTTGTCATACGTCCAAGAACGTCGAAGTATGTCAAAAGTGCTGCTACTGGTACAGCGATTGTTGTGATCGCAAGGTCTGTAGCGATTCCTTGTGAAACTGAGAATGCTGTTGCAAGAACCGCACCAGAAGTTGCGTCGATACGAGAAGCACCACCAAAGGTACCAACCCCAAGAACGAACAACTGCAAGCTACCACCGATAAACAAACCAGTTGTCACATCTCCCATGATTAAACCAGTAATGAAACCAGCAAATACAGGGGAACCTGCAGATGAAACGATTGTCAACTCATCACAGATTTGATAAGCTGAGTACAAAGTGAGAAGTAAAATTTGCCACCATTGTATCATAACAATGACCTCCTAAAAATTTTTTCCTATTTTAATAAGCTCAAAAAGTCTGAAACTGGATCATTTGGAACCATTTGAGCAGTAAGTTTAACACCTTTTTCTGCCAGTTTGTGGAAGTCTTCCACATCCTTGTCCACTACGTTGATAGAACGTGTGATGGCGCGAGTTTCTGGTGTTTGAGACATATTCCCAACATTAAGGGTTTCAAGTGGTACACCTGCTTCTACCAAACCAAGGAAGCGGTCTGGTTTACGAGCCACGATAAAGAGACGTTGGCTATCGTATTTACCAGCAAGAATATTCGCTGCCGCTTTTTCAATTGGCAAAATACTCAATTTCACACCTGGTGGTGTCGCTAGTTTCAAACCACTCTTTTCAACGTCGTTGTTGACAACTTCGTCATCCACAACCATAATACGTGAAACATTTAGTTTTCCAGCCCAAAGATTGGCTACTTGTCCGTGGATCAAACGTCCATCGATACGGCATCCTACAATTGTCATAAGTTTTCCCCCTTTATGTGTTTTAGTGTAGGTTTACGAGTTAAATGAATCTCTTCTTTATATTCACCCTCTGTTTCAAAGATAATGATACGATTAGCACCTTCCTTGAGATAACAATGAGGGATATAAAGCGAGAGTGTTGGGCCGACGTTCCAAAAACGTCCTAAGTGACGCCCATTGACAAAGGCAACTCCCTTACCAAACTCAGACAAGTCTAGGTAAGTATCTTTTGGCTCTTGGACTGTAAAGTCATAAGCGTAAAAAGCTGGTTGTCCTTCTGTCCATCCTTTTGAAAAATCAATTTTCTCAGGATTATCCAGTGGTAGTGGATATTGTTTCCAATTAAGTAAGAAGTGTAAATCCTTGCAGACACCTGTTCGGATTCCTTTACGTTGTGTATCAGCTAAGAACTTATGTCCATAGTTAACACGGCCCATATTTTCAATCAAGATGTCAAGTTGTGAAGAACCTTTTCGATTACCTTGACAGTAGATATCTTCTCCTATCTCTGTCTGGTATTGAGTGGCAATTCGTTGACCATCTACAAAGAGTTGAGCACGGTCACGTCCATCGATGATGCGAAGGCGTTCTTCTTCTGCATCCCAACTTGCCTCAGTACGATAGAGAAGATAGCCATAACATTGACCTAATTCCTCCATCGCTTTTGGATAGAGACTTTCTGTTGGACTAGAAAGACTATCTAAGGTTTCAAATAAGGAAACTTTTTCAGCAAGCGGAATAGCGTCCACCTTCATGCTTTCCTTATAGAGTGGTTCCAACTGCGGATACTCTGGGAAATGTGTTGCCATCATCTTCTTGACTGCCAAATATTTGGCTGTTGGATTCCCTTCCTCATCCAGAAGGGCATCGTAATCATAAGATGTAACTTGTGGCAAATCCAGAGTTCCTCGAGCCGAGCAACCATTCATGAATCCAAAGTTTGTACCACCGTGGAACATGTAAAGATTGATAGAGCCTTGCTCCAATACCTCTCGAACAGCTTCTGCCAATTCTTTCGGATCCCGTGTGATAATCGGTTCTTTCCAACGATTGAACCAGCCATCCCAGAACTCCATACACATGAGTGGCCATTTCTTACCATGCTCATCAAAGAATTCCTGCATCTGTGAAAAGTTGTAAGGTGCCTTAGAACCAAAGTTGCCTGTTACAAAGAGGTCATCTTCGATTAAGGTTCCAGCTTTCAAAGTAGCTCTCCATGGGCCATCTGAAGTAAAGAGTGGGCAATCAATCCCTCGTTCTTCCATCAATTTTCGAATCGCTCTCAGGTAAGCCTTATCTTCTCCATAAGAACCGTATTCGTTCTCGACTTGCATCATGAGAATATTTCCGCCATTGTCCAACAAACGAGGCACCAGTCTTGGTAATAATTGATCATAGTAGCGACCAACTGCCTCGATATATGCTGGGTCGGATGAGCGAATTCGCATGTTCTTGGTCAAGAGCCAAGCTGGTAAGCCACCGAATTCCCATTCCGCACAGATAAAGGGAGACGGACGCACAATTGCGTAGAGACCCAAATCCTGCGCTATTTGGAGAAATTTCTCTAAATCCAGATCACCTTCAAAATTAAACTCCCCTTCAACAGGTTCGTGTAAATTCCATGCAACGTAAGTCTCGACTGTATTAAAGCCAAGCGCTTTTAAGTTATAGAGCGAATGATACCAATCCTCTGCTGGAATTCTAAAATAATGAATGGCACCGGACAAAATCTTGAACGGTTTCCCATCTAAATAGAAATCGTCCTCAATTTTAAACCTTGTCATTTTTTTACCTCTGACTAACTAAGTTTGCGCTTTCATTTGTTATAATATTAAATATAATCAAATCTTTTGCATTTGTCAATAGGTTTTGGAAAATTCTTTAAAATTTTTCCATTTTTTTACTTACCTTTTACCAAAATTATCAAAAATTCGCATGAAAGAGGCTATTTTAAAAGTTGAGAGAATTATCAAATTATAAAATGGATTTTTTTACATGTATCATAATATTTTTAGTCTGTTATTTTAATTTTTTTGCCTAAATACTACTATTTTCTTTACGTTTATGGTAAAATCAAGGATGGAGAAAGAGAATCGAGGTGAAATTATGGCTATTCCAAAATACCAATATATTAAAGATGAATTAAAAAATAAAATCATCTCTGGTCAATTTGCAAGTGGTGATAAATTTTACACAGAAGCAGAATTGATCGCAATGTACGATGTAAGTTCTATCACAGTTGTTCGTGCTTTAAACGACCTTGCTAAAGATGGTTACATCGTTCGCCAACAAGGAAAGGGGACGTTCGTCTCACGCGCACGTAAACACAAACTCGTAGAATTTTCAGACGTCGAAGTTTTCGAAACGAAAGATGATAAAGTAACCGTCCTTTCTATCGAGCGTGGAAATAAACTTGAGTATTTAGATAAACTTGGACTACGTGGTGATCAGTTCTACTACAAGATTGAGCGCGTGCGCGAAACAAATGGTGTTGTGTACATCTATCACACATCTTATGTTCCAGAACAATATATCAATGCCAATTATCCAAATCTTGAATATTATAGCTCTATCTATAACCGTTTCAAATTGGATTACCGTATTCACATGAGTGATGAGCATTTTGAGGAAATCAATGCAATTGCATTCCCAACACCAGAGCATGCTGCTTCTGTACTAGGAATTGATACACAATTCCCAACAGTACTTCAAACAAAAACTACTAAGCTTGAAGCAACTGGACAAGTTCTTGCCTATAGCGAAACGTATAAGCGAGCAGATTACTACAAAATCAAATTCATTTCATGTAACCGTGGTCACTAAGAAAAAGCTTGAGCCTTGCTCAGGCTTTTTCTATATATATTATAGCACGAAAAAGCGACTATGAAAACGCTATTAAATATCTTTATTTAATTTGTAGCACTTTTACTAAAAACAAGTTAAAAATCACTGATTTTTTCTTAATTTTACCTTCTTATATAAGTTGTTATTTCCAAAATCTTATGATTTCCTCCATTTATTATAGTTCTTATATAAACCTGCTTGACTTTTTACTATATAGATAATAAAATTAAGTTGGTTTTATGTAAACGTTATCAAAATAGTTGTATCAAGGAGGTTTTATCATGAAACTAGACAAGAAACAGCGTTTCTCAATCCGCAAGTATGCAGTCGGAGCAGCTTCTGTACTGATAGGATTTACCTTCAGTGCGCAAGTCGTATCTGCAGATGGACTCACACCAGCACCAAAAGCTACTGAAACTTTGCAAGCTGTGCCGGATAGCCCACAAGCATCAGAAGCACCAATTCAAGATAAAGAAGAAAAACTTGTAAAACAAGCTGATAAAACTATAAAAGAGGAAGTTAAAACTGAAAAAGATACTGTTAACACAGTTATTCCAAAAACAGACAATGCGGTAGTACCGGTAGTAACAGAACATGCCAGCCCAGCCCCTACTACGGAATCAGAAAACACAACTCAAGTGGAAAAAAGCACAGAGAGTGCCAATACTGAGAAGAAAAACGAGCCTGCTACTCCTGCTGTACTCTCTCCGACTACTGAACGTGCCACTCAAACTAATGAAAAACTAGCGAAAAAGAAAATTGTTTCTATTGATGCTGGACGTAAATATTTCTCACCAGAACAGCTCAAGGAAATCATTGACAAAGCGAAACATTATGGCTACACTGATTTACACCTATTAGTCGGAAATGATGGACTCCGCTTCATGTTGGACGATATGAGCATCACAGCTAACGGCAAGACCTATGCCAGTGATGATGTCAAGCGTGCCATTGAAAAAGGTACAAATGATTATTACAACGATCCAAACGGCAATCACTTAACAGAAAGTCAAATGACAGATCTGATTAACTATGCCAAAGATAAAGGTATCGGTCTCATTCCGACAGTAAATAGTCCTGGTCACATGGATGCGATCCTCAATGCCATGAAAGAATTGGGAATCCAAAACCCTAACTTTAACTACTTTGGGAAGGAATCAGCTCGTACCGTAGATCTTGATAACGAACAAGCAGTCGCTTTTACAAAAGCCCTTATCGATAAATATGCTGCTTATTTCGCGAAAAAGACTGAAATCTTCAATATTGGACTAGATGAATATGCCAATGATGCAACAAACGCTAAAGGTTGGAGCGTTCTTCAAGCTGATAAATACTATCCAAACGAAGGCTACCCTGTAAAAGGATATGAAAAATTTATTGCCTACGCCAATGACCTAGCTCGTATTGTAAAATCGCACGGTCTAAAACCAATGGCCTTCAATGATGGTATTTACTACAATAGTGATACTAGCTTCGGAACTTTTGACAAAGATATCATCGTTTCAATGTGGACTGGTGGATGGGGAGGTTACGACGTCGCTTCTTCTAAACTTCTAGTAGAAAAAGGTCACCAAATCCTAAACACTAACGATGCTTGGTACTACGTTCTTGGACGAAACGCTGATGGCCAAGGCTGGTACAATCTCGATCAGGGGCTCAATGGTATTAAAAACACACCAATCACTTCTGTACCAAAAACAGAAGGAGCTGATATCCCAATCATCGGTGGTATGGTAGCTGCTTGGGCTGACACTCCATCTGCACGTTATTCACCATCACGCCTCTTCAAACTCATGCGTCAATTCGCAAATTCTAACGCTGAATACTTCGCAGCTGATTATGAGTCTGCAGAAAAAGCACTTAACGAGGTACCAAAAGACCTTAACCGTTATACTGCAGAAAGCGTCGCGGCCGTAAAAGAAGCTGAAAAAGCTATTCGCTCTCTCGATAGCAACCTCAGCCGTGCCCAACAAGACACGATTGACCAAGCAATTACAAAACTTCAAGAAGCAGTCAGCAATTTGACCTTCACACCAGAAGCTCAAAAAGAAGAAGATGCTAAACGTGAGGTTGAAAAACTTGCTAAAAACAAGGTGATTTCAATCGATGCTGGACGCAAATACTTTACTCTTGACCAACTCAAACGCATCGTAGATAAGGCCAGTGAGCTCGGATATTCTGACGTCCATCTCCTTCTAGGAAATGACGGACTTCGATTCCTACTCGATGATATGACCATCACTGCTAACGGAAAAACCTATTCAAGTGATGATGTCAAAAATGCCATCATCCAAGGAACAAAAGCTTACTACGACGATCCAAATGGGACTGCGCTTACACAGGCAGAAGTGACAGAACTAATTGAATACGCTAAATCTAAGGGTATCGGTCTCATCCCAGCTATCAACAGCCCAGGTCACATGGATGCTATGCTGGTTGCCATGGAAAAATTGGGTATTAAAAATCCTCAAGCCCACTTTGACAAAGTCTCCAAAACAACTATGGACTTGAGAAACGAAGAAGCGATGAACTTTGTAAAAGCCCTCATCGGTAAATACATGGACTTCTTTGCAGGAAAAACAAAGATTTTCAACTTTGGTACTGACGAATACGCTAACGATGCGACTAGTGCCCAAGGCTGGTACTACCTCAAATGGTATCAACTCTATGGCAAGTTTGCCGAATATGCCAACACCCTCGCTGCCATGGCCAAAGAAAGAGGGCTTCAACCAATGGCCTTCAACGATGGCTTCTACTATGAGGACAAGGACGATGTTCAGTTTGACAAAGATGTCTTGATTTCTTACTGGTCTAAAGGCTGGTGGGGCTACAACCTCGCATCACCTCAATACTTAGCAAGCAAAGGTTATAAGTTCTTGAATACCAACGGAGACTGGTACTACATTCTCGGTCAAAAACCAGAAGATGGTGGTGGTTTCCTCAAAAAAGCTATTGAGAATACTGGAAAAACACCATTCAATCAACTAGCTTCTACCAAATATCCTGAAGTAGACCTTCCAACAGTCGGAAGTATGCTTGCTATCTGGGCAGATAGACCAAGCGCCGAGTACAAGGAGGAAGAAATCTTTGAACTTATGACTGCCTTCGCAGACCACAACAAAGACTACTTCCGAGCTAATTATAATGCTCTCCGTGAGGAATTGGCTAAAATTCCTACAAACTTAGACGGATACAGCAAGGAAAGCTTGGATGCCCTAAGTGCAGCTAAAACAGCTCTAAATTACAACCTCAATCGTAATAAACAAGCTGAGGTTGACACACTTGTAGCCAAACTAAAAGCTACTCGCTTAGGTCTCAAACCAGCTACAACTCACTCAGGAAGCCTGGATGAAAATGAAGTAGCTGCCAATGTTGAAACCAGACCAGAACTTATCACAAGAACTGAAGAAATCCCATTTGAAGTTATCAAGAAAGAAAATCCTAACATCCCAGCTGGTCAAGAAAACATTATTACAGCAGGAGTCAAAGGTGAACGAACTCATTACATCTCTGTCCTTACTGAAAATGGAAAAACAACAGAAACAGTCCTTGATAGCCAGGTAACCAAAGAAGCTGTGAATCAAGTGGTTGAAGTCGGTACTCCTGTAACTCACAAGGGTGATGAAAGTGGTCTTGCACCAACTACTGAGGTAAAACCTAGACTAGATGTTCAAGAGGAAGAAATTCCATTTACCACAGTAACTCGTGAAAATCCACTCTTACTCAAAGGAAAAACACAAGTCATTACTAAGGGCGTCAATGGACATCGTAGCAACTTCTACTCTGTAAGCACTGTCGATGGCAAGGAAGTGAAAACTCTTGTAAATAGTGTCGTAGCACAGGAAGCCGTTACTCAAATTGTGGAAGTCGGAACTCTTGTAACTCATGTAGGCGATGAACATGATCTTGCTCCAGTTGCAGAAACAAAACCTAGACTGGATATCCAAGAAGAAGAAATTCCATTTACCACAGTGACTCGTGAAAATCCACTCTTGCTCAAAGGAAAAACACAAGTCATTACTAAAGGTGTCAATGGTCGCCGTACAAACTTCTACTCTGTGAGCACTTCTGCCGATGGCAAAGAAGTGAAAACTCTTGTAAATAGTGTCGTAGCACAGGAAGCCGTTACTCAAATTGTGGAAGTCGGAACTATGGTAACGCATGTAGGCGATGAACATGATCTTGCTCCAGTTGCAGAAACAAAACCTAGACTGGATATCCAAGAAGAAGAAATTCCATTTACCACAGTGACTCGTGAAAATCCACTCTTGCTCAAAGGAAAAACACAAGTCATTACTAAAGGTGTCAATGGACATCGTAGCAACTTCTACTCTGTAAGCACTTCTGCCGATGGTAAAGAAGTGAAAACTCTTGTAAATAGTGTCGTAGCGCAGGAAGCTGTTACACAAATAGTCGAAGTCGGAACTATGGTAACACATGTAGGAGATGAAAACGGACAAGCCGCTATTGCTGAAGAAAAACCAAAACTAGAAATCCCAAGCCAACCAGCTCCAGCAACTGCTCCTGCTGAGGAAAATAAAGCTCTTCCTCAAGGTCCAGCTCCTGTGGCAACAGAGAAAAAACTTCCTGAAACAGGAAGTCACGATTCTGCAGGACTAGTAGTCGCAGGACTCATGGCCACACTAGCAGCCTATGGACTCACTAAAAGAAAAGAAGACTAAGTCTTTTCGATAAATAATAAACAGCGAGATTGAGCCTCGCTGTTTATTTTTTAATTAATCACCCAGTCCTAGACGTTCAAAGATATCATCCACTCGTTTAGTGTAATAAAGAGGGTTGAAAATTTCATCAATCTCCTCTTGTGTGAGACGTGATGTTACTTCTGGATCTGCCTCAAGAAGTGGTTTGAAATCTACTTGGTTGTCCCAAGAGTAGGCTGTTTTTGGTTGTACCAAGTCATAGGCTTGCTCACGGGTCATCCCTTTTTCAATCAAGGTCAACATAGCACGTTGGCTAAAGATAAGACCAAACGTAGAATTCATGTTGCGGATCATATTTTCTGGGAAGACTGTTAAATTCTTGACAATATTTCCAAAGCGGTTAAGCATGTAGTCAATCAAGATGGTCGTATCTGGTGTGATGATGCGCTCAGCTGATGAGTGAGAGATATCACGTTCGTGCCAGAGAGCCACGTTTTCATAGGCTGTAATCATGTGACCACGGATAACACGCGCAAGACCTGTCATGTTCTCAGAACCGATAGGGTTGCGTTTATGAGGCATTGCTGAAGATCCTTTTTGACCTTTGGCAAAGAATTCTTCCACTTCGCGTTGTTCTGATTTTTGAAGACCACGAATCTCAGTCGCCATACGCTCGATAGAAGTCGCGATGCTGGCAAGAACTGCAAAGTACTCAGCGTGAAGGTCACGAGGAAGGACCTGTGTTGAGATTTCTTGAGCACGGATACCCAATTTGTCGCAGACGTATTGTTCTACAAACGGTGGGATGTTGGCAAAGTTACCAACCGCACCAGAAATCTTACCAGCTTCCACACCAGCAGCCGCATGCTCGAAACGCTCGATGTTGCGCTTCATTTCGCTGTACCAAGTCGCCAGCTTAAGACCGAAAGTCGTAGGCTCAGCGTGCACACCGTGGGTACGCCCCATCATGATGGTGAACTTGTGCTCCTTAGCCTTATCAGCGATGATGTTGGTGAAATTTTCAAGGTCACGACGGATGATGTCGTTGGCCTGCTTGTAGAGGTAACCGTAGGCAGTATCCACCACGTCAGTAGAAGTCAAACCATAGTGAACCCACTTGCGCTCTTCACCAAGAGTTTCAGAAACCGCACGTGTGAAGGCAACCACATCGTGACGAGTCTCCTGCTCAATCTCCAAAATACGGTCGATGTCAAAGTCCGCTTTTTCGCGAATCAAAGCCACATCTTCCTTAGGGATTTCTCCCAACTCAGCCCATGCCTCGTCAGCCAAGATTTCCACCTCAAGCCAAGCACGGTATTTATTTTCTTCACTCCAAATATTCGCCATCTCAGGGCGAGAGTAACGGTTGATCATGTTTAAGATACCAAGGGCGACTAGAAAGCGACTGAATTTTAGAAAACCAACGCTAGATGCTTACATCCAAGGCGGGTTATCTAAATTCCGAGCTTTCCGCCCGGGTTCAGTTCTGCAAACTAGATGCCCATTTCCTTTCTTTGTTTACAATTAGGAAGTCCGTAGCACGTATTCAGTTAAAAAAATACGGCCCCCTTGTTCCTCTCTATTTTGTTTATTCAAGAAATTTTTAATATATATACAATCTATTTTATACAATAATTTCGGTTCAGTATGGATTGTTAAAAATTTTTTCTAACTTTTCTTTGTTTTTGGCCACTTCGTCTAATTCATGTTTCGTTGTATATCGAATATTCTGCGGTGGATATGTATCGCCTAGGCGAATTAATTGGTCATACTTTTCTGGTTCCCCATCAAAAACTACTTTCCAGTATCCTAAATAATTATCCGATGGAACAACTTCTTTTACCTTAGCGATATATTGTATTCCACTTCGTGGCGCAACTTCGTAGCCTGCAATATATTTAATTTTATTTCTTCGAGCTTTACCAATTCGTATATCATACCATTCATGGTCACGAAGGAACACTTGCTGAAAGCCTTCTTCTTGAGCTGGTACAATAATAGTCAAATCGTCCTGGCTGTCAGGGATTCCAAGATTGATATTAATTTTTTCTAGTTTTTCTGTCTCTACTATTATTTCTGAATCAGTTTTCTCTCTAATATTTTCATAAAAATCATGATGCAATTTATATTCTTCTGGAACTTTGTCCCATTTAATTATTGAACCTTGAACTTGACCAAGTAAATCTTGCTCAAAAACCCCGTATGCATCAATATATTGTTTTACTACATCACTTTGAGTTGATAAAATCTCACTATTTGCACCACGCAACTCAGCAGAAAAATCTTTTACTGAAATACTACCTAACTTAATAGCTTCAATGATATTATCAAATTGAGATTCTAATTGCTCAATATCTTCTATAGTTGAATCATATTGAGTTTTTGAAAATTTGTTACAGTGAGCTACTGAATTTCTTGCTTTTTTTATTTTGGATAATAGCAATTCAATTTCTGTATCTTTTGAAGTAATATCTCTATCTTTTGTAAGCTTAAAAATTAACTGTTCCCAAATCGTTTTAGGAAGAATTTTATCTTCTGGTACTTTCTTTTTCAGAACACACTCGTGTATATATTCAATTAGTTCAACATTTTTTTTATCTTCCTTTTTGAAAATAGCATCAATTAAATTTCCAAAAGTGAAATCTTTATCTATCTCATCAACAGAATTTCCATATGTTTTTAAATCTTCACTATCATCCGCAACATAAAACATTTCTTTTAATAGTTCTCGACCTTTACGTTCAATTCTATGTAATTTCGCATATATAGACGATGAATAGTATTCACTTATCCCATCAAACGTACAATTGACTCGGCTAAATCTATTGTCTGTTCTTACAATATTGTTAAATACTTTCTCGAAAGATTCTAATTCATCTACAGAATTCGATGAAACTTTTATTGTAATAGTAGGAAATTTCTCATCATTCCCCATATAAATAATCTCGATAGGTAACTTACACATACCTAATTCCGCAAATAGTTTAGAATCACTTCTTTCAATTTTTAATAAATCAGGATTTTGTGACAAATTATTAATAACAACATCTTGATTGGCAATAACCGACTTGTTCTTAACTTTTATAATATATTTTTGATACATAATGACGATAAATTCCTTTCAATAATTATCGGTTACTTTTCCTAGCTACGACAATGCTAATCATCATTGTAGAGATAAGACAACGAACAATATAATTAGAGCCCTAGCCTACTCCCCAAATTCTTCTTTCCCAATAAACACAGATGGATAATGATCCAGTATATTCAAATCCGTATCCAACAGTAAATCATAGATAGCTAAATAGTTTTCAGGGTACTGTGCAACTAGCTCTGCATATTTCGCTTGTACCTTATCTTGGTCAGCACTAGCAAACAATACTTCAACAACTGCTCCAGTCCTATCCTTCTCAACAAAAGCATTAACGATAATTTGTATCATAGGCTTGTCCTAAAAATCAATCCCTTTCCCAAACTCATCCACACTATCCGGCACATCACTAAACAAAGTGATATGTCCCATCTTGCGGTTGCGCTTCGCTTCTATTTTACCATACATGTGGAGGTGAGCGCTTGGATTTTCTGTGACATATTTTTCAGCGACCTCGACATGCTGACCAAGTACGTTGAGCATGACAGCTGGGGCATGCAGTTTAATTGCTGGTAATGGTGCTCCCAGAACACCCAAGATATGGGTATCAAACTGAGAGAAGTCACAGGCTTCGATTGAGTAGTGGCCTGAATTATGTGGACGTGGCGCGATTTCGTTGACAATGATGTAATCAGCAGTCGCAAACATTTCCACACAAAGTGTTCCAGACAGGTTAAGCTGTTCAGCGATTCGTACCGCCATAGATTTGGCTTTTTCACCCAGACTTTCTGAAATGCGAGCAGGCACGATAGTTTTTGAAAGAATGTTGTTGCGGTGGATATTTTCCTGAACTGGGAAAACTGTCACATCCTTGCCATTTCCTGACACGATGACAGAAATTTCAAGGTCAAAGTTGACAAATTCTTCCAAAACGCAGTCTGCTGAATCCGCTAGTGCATAGGCTTCTTCCAAATCTTCTGCTGAGCGAATGACCTTTTGTCCATGTCCGTCATAACCGCCAGTCGCAGTCTTGAGGACATAGTTTTTAGATAGGTCGATATCTGCCAAATCTTGGCTTGAGGTCACAACCTTGTAAGGAGCCACCGTTACTTGGGCCTTGTTTGAAAGGAAATCCTTCTCAAAGATACGGTTTTGTGAAATGCGAAGGAGGTCAGTTCCTTGAGGGAGTTGTCCATCCTTGATGACAGCATCCAAACCATCAGCATCGACATTTTCAAACTCATAGGTGAGGACATCGCAACGCTCAGCTAACTGACGCAGAGCATCCACATCGTTATAAGGAGCCACGATGATTTCCGCCACGCGAGAGGCCGGGCAATCTGCAGCAGGATCCAGCGCGATAACCTTGTGGCCCATGTAGATAGCAGAAATGGCCATCATTTGACCCAGCTGGCCGCCACCGATAATTCCGATTGTTTTAGATGAGCTCATTCGTCGACTCCTCTGCGATTTTTCCTTGTTCTTCTGCGAAATCTGCCAATGCTGTCGCGATAGACTGATCTTCTACTGAAAGGAGACGAAGGGCAAAGAGGGCAGCGTTTGTCGCTCCTGCTTCACCGATAGCCATTGTCGCAACAGGTACGCCACCCGGCATCTGCACGATAGAGTAAAGTGAATCCACGCCACTAAGGGCACGCGATTTGACAGGCACCCCGATGACAGGAAGGGTTGTTTTAGCAGCGACCATACCTGGCAAGTGAGCAGCGCCTCCAGCACCTGCGATGATAACCTTGATACCGTGGCTACGAGCCTCTTCGGCATGTCTGAACATAAGGTCTGGTGTACGGTGGGCAGAAACAACCTTCTTTTCGTAGGCTACACCGAAGCGGTCTAGGACTTCGGCGGTTTTTTGCATGGTTGCCCAGTCGGATTTTGAGCCCATGATAATGGAAATTACGGGTTTCATTTCTTCTCCTTTTTACTGTTTTTCAACAATCACCTTAGGTTGTGAGGGACGGTAGCAGCCACCAAAGGTGTCTCATGCCTAAATTGAAAACCCAATGTCTTCTAATTTCCCTGAACGATTGGATTGTCATCCAATCGTTCTTTCACAACTGCGGTGATTGTTCTATATTAACTCGCTAACGCTCGCAAGTTATGCGACCATTATTGTACTTGGCGACTGCGTCGCTTTTTCTTATATCTTTATCGAATCGCCTTGCTTCCGATATCAGTTCGGTAAAAGAGACCTTCTGTGTTTTGTTTGTTAAGTTCGCCGTAGATGGTGTTTTGGGCTTCTTTGACGGTATCGGATGTGGTAACGAGCATATAGACACGTCCGCCGTTTGATAGCAGTGCTCTGCTATTTTCCGCAAACTTAGCCCCTGCATAATAGGTGATAATGTCGCCTTCTGTCTTGGCTGGCAACTTGACACCTTTTTCATAGTCTAACGGATAACCGCTGGATGCGACAACCACACCCAGAGTCACATCCTTGTCCGTCCAGGTGATGTTTGGCTCCTTGCCATCGATGATATCCGTAATATTTTGTGCAAAGTCAGATGTTAAACGAGGCAAGATGATTTGCGTTTCAGGATCTCCAAAACGAGCGTTGAACTCGATGACCTTAGGTCCATCAGCTGTCAGAATAAGCCCTGCGTAAAGGACACCAAGATACGGACGACCTTCTTTGATCATCCCTTCAAGAACTGGCTTGACAATAGTCTCGACCACTGTGTCAACCACGCTCTGTGGCAAGTGAGGAACTGGCGCATAGGCACCCATCCCACCAGTGTTAGGCCCCTTATCGCCATCGTAGGCACGTTTGTGGTCCTGAGCCGTTGGCATGATGTAGAATTTGTCCCCATTGACAAAGGCAAAGAGTGAAAATTCCTCTCCTTCAAGGAATTCCTCAATAACCACACGCGCACCTGAGTCACCAAATTTATTGTCCAAAAGCATCTCGTGAGTTGCTTCGACTGCTTGCTCAACCGTCTCCGCAACGACGACACCCTTTCCAAGTGCCAAACCATCCGCCTTGACTACGATTGGGGCGCCTTTCTCCTCGATATAGGCCTTGGCCTCCTCAAAATCTGAAAATGTGCCATAGGCTGCTGTCGGAACGTCGTATTTGACCATGATTTCCTTAGCAAAATCTTTGGACCACTCCAGCTCTGCTGCCAATCTTGTCGGACCAAACGCCTTAAGCCCTGCCTGGTTAAAATCATCTACAATTCCAGCAGCAAGGGCATCATCTGGCCCTATAAAGGTCCAAGCAATATCGTTGGCTTTTGCAAACTCAATTAACTTAGAATGTTCGGAAATAGAGATATTTACCAATTCCAAACTATCAAGAGTCATCCCATCATTCCCGGGAGCTACAAATACTTTTTCAACGTCTTTTGACTCAAGCAACTTCTTAGCAATCGCATGTTCACGACCACCCGAACCGACAACTAACAGCTTCATTCCTCAACCTCTTTTGCGAATTATTTACTAATATTATATCACAAACGTTCGTTTTAATCTTGTTTCACTCCGCGTTTTTACGCAAAAAAAGGAAAGAAATTGTTTTCTTTCCTTTAACGTTCTTAATGTCTAAAATGTCTTACGCCTGTGAAGACCATAGTCAAGCCATATTTGTCTGCCGCTTCTATAGATTCTTGATCACGGACCGATCCACCTGGCTGGATGACAGCCTTAATACCTGCTTTGGCAATTTCTTCCACATTATCCGCAAATGGGAAGAAGGCATCCGAAGCAAGCACAGCGCCGTCAAGGCGGTCTTTGGCTTGGTCAATGGCAATACGAACAGAAGCCACACGGTTAGTTTGACCTGGGCCAACACCAAGCGTCATGTGGTCATTGGTCACGATGATACCGTTTGATTTGACATACTTGATAGCCTTCCAAGCGAACTCAAGAGCTGTCGCTTCTGTCTCAGTTGGTTGACGTTTAGTCACCACTTGCCAGTCAGCTGGGCTTTCCTTGACCACGTCTTGGTTTTGCACCAGAAGTCCACCAACTACACCTGTATATTCTGCTTCCACTTCACTGGCCTCTTGAGCATCAAATGGCAAGGCAAGGATACGCAAGTTTTTCTTTTTATTAGTCAAAATGGCTAGCGCCTCATCCGTATAGCCTGGTGCGATGATGATTTCAAGGAAAACGCCGTGCATCTTCTCAGCTGTCGCAGCATCCACCTCACGGTTGAGAACGACAATCCCACCAAAGATAGACACTGGGTCAGACTCATAGGCGTAGTCCCAAGCAGTCTCGATGTCATCAGCCTGACCGATTCCACATGGGTTCATGTGTTTGAGAGCCACAACGGTTGGACGGTCTTTAAAATCACGGATGATACGAATGGCCGCATCAGCGTCACGGATGTTATTGAATGATAATTCTTTCCCGTTGAGCTGTTTTGCTGAAGCAATCGAGTAGTCAGTCGGCAAAGCTTTTTGGTAGAAATCCGCGTCTTGTTGAGGGTTCTCACCGTAACGCATTGGTTGCTTGAGGTCATAAGTCAAGGTCAACTTTTCAGGCTTGCTTTCACCCACTTGAGCTGTGAAATACTCTGCAATCAAGGCGTCATAAGCTGCTGTGTGACGGAAAACCTTGGCTGCCAAACGTTGGCGAGTTTCGTAACTTGTTTCGCCGTTAGCTGCCAATTGTCCCAAAACCACAGCATAGTCAGCTGGATCTACCACAACTGTTACGCTGGCATGATTCTTCGCTGCCGAGCGAAGCATAGATGGCCCACCGATATCAATGTTTTCAACTGCATCAGCGTAAATCACGTCTGGTTTGAGGATGGTTTCCTTAAATGGGTAAAGGTTTACCACAACAAGATCAATGAGCTCAATCTGGTTCTCCTTAGCTGCTTCCAAGTGACTATCCAAGTCACGACGAGCCAAAAGTCCCCCGTGGATATTTGGATGAAGGGTCTTGACACGGCCATCCATCATCTCTGGAAAACCAGTCACATCATCGATGGCAATGGTCTTCACCACAGCATTATCAAGGGCAACCTTGGTCCCACCTGTCGAGATAATCTCCCAACCAAGTTTTTTAAGTTCTTGGGCAAATTCAACAATGCCCGCTTTGTCTGAGACGCTGATTAAGGCGCGTTTAGTCATATTATTTCCTTTCATTTTCAAACTCTCTACCTACGAATTTTTCGATTCATAAAGTATAGGGAGACGATTACCAAGACTCCCAAAATTACTGTCAGTAAAAATCTCCCCCAATAGGGAATCTCTGGGAAGAAAAAATTTACCAGTAAACGTAGAATGATTGCCAAGGTAATCAAGGCAAGTGTTTCCAACCATTTTTTCATTTACTTGTCCAACAATTCTCTAATAACTTCCGGATACAACTTGTACTCTGCCTCATGAATCCGAGCTTCAAAACTGTCAATGGTATCATCAGCTAGCCGTGGTACACGGACTTGTTTGATGACCTTTCCTGTATCCACTCCAGAGTCCACCCAGTGAATGGTCACACCACTCTCAGAGACGCCAGCATTCCAAGCATCCTCAATCCCATGAGCTCCTGGAAATTCTGGCAGGTAGGCTGGATGAATGTTGACAATCCTGCCTTCATAAGCCGCCAATAAGATTGGCCCAACGATTTTCATGTAGCCTGCTAGGCAAACCAAGTCAATCTGGTGCTCTTCCAAGAGTTCGACAAGGGCCGCTTCGTAGTCGGTCTTGCTCTCAAACTCCTTGAGCTCAAAAGCATAGGACAGAACCCCGAGCTGCTCTGCACGCTCAAGCACATAGGCGTCACGATGGTCTGAAAAGACAAACTCTACTGGAAATTGTTCCGCTATCACCTGAAAATTTGAGCCATTACCAGAGGCAAAAACCGCTATTTTTTTCATTTGATGATGACACTTTCGTTTTCTTTCTTGACGATGCGACCAATTTCATAGACTGGTTCATCCAACAATTCCTTGACACGAATTACATTTTCAGGGCTAACTGCTAGCATAAGTCCCACACCCATATTGAAGATTTCAAACATTTCTTTATGTTTGATTTCACCGTATTTCTCAAGAGCTTTGAAAATAGGTAAAACTGGAACCTTGTCTTCCTCAATCTCAGCAGCCAAGTCAGCTGCAAACATACGAGGGACATTTTCGATAAAGCCACCACCAGTGATGTGGGCAATGCCGTTGACCAACTCTTCCTTGATGAGTGGCAAAACAGCCTTGACATAGATACGAGTTGGCTCAAGAAGAACGTCCTTGAGTTGCTTGCCTTCCAATTCTGGAAGGACTTCCTCACCTGTGTAATCCGCAAAGACACGACGGACGAGAGAGTAACCATTGGAATGAATCCCACTTGAAGCAAGTCCGAGAAGAATATCTCCTTCTGCCACCTTCGAACCGTCAATGATTTGAGATTTTTCAGCCACACCGACCGCAAAACCAGCCAAGTCATAGTCATCTTCGCCGTACATGCCAGGCATTTCAGCCGTTTCCCCACCGATGAGGGCAGCACCAGCCTGCACACAACCTTCTGCCACACCAGCGACAACTTGTTCTAGCTTAGATGGTTCATTCTTCCCTGTCGCTACGTAGTCAAGGAAATAGAGGGGCTCCGCACCTGCAGCGATGATATCATTAACACACATGGCCACACAGTCCTGACCAATAGTATCGTGCTTGTCGTACTTGATAGCCAGCATGAGCTTAGTTCCGACACCATCAGTCCCTGAAATCAAAACGGGTTCTTTAACCCCAGTCTTTGAAAGGTCAAACATACCACCAAAGCCACCCAGAGCTCCCATGACACCTGCACGCTCCGTACGAGCCACGTGCTTTTTAATCCGTTCAACAACTTCATAACCCGCTTCAACATCTACACCCGACTGGGCATAAGCATTTTTTGTCATTTATTTATTCCTTTTCTTTGAGAAGATTGCGACGTATTTTTAGATAAACAATTATTTTATCTAAAAATACTAGTCAGGGCTCTAGCTTTGGCCCCATAAGGCAAAGCGTCTACTGACAAATGCTTTAGCTTTTAGTCAGTAGTGAGACGTGGAGCGTACGCATTTTTATTTGCCATTTTATTTTTCCTTTTCTTTAATGGAGGATCTATTGTCTATTTGTAAAAACTGGTCTTTTCTTCCAAACTTCTACGATAGTCTTCCTCATAGTCGTAGAGAGGTGTCGGGTAGTCACCGTCAAAGTAAGCGACACAAAGACCACCATTCGGCGCATCTGTTTCAATACCAATCGAATCAATCAATCCTTCAACAGAAAGATAGGTCAGGCTATCCGCCCCAATGATTTGACGCGTTTCTTCGACCGTATGATTGGCCGCAATTAGCTCCTGACGGGTCTGGATATCAATCCCGTAGAAACATGGATAAGCTAGCGCTGGACTACCAATGGCAACGTGAACCTCAGTCGCACCTGCTTCTTTCAAAAGCTGAACGATACGACGAGAGGTTGTTCCGCGAACGATAGAATCATCCACCATAACCACACGCTTGCCTTTTACAACACCAGAAACAGCAGATAGTTTCATCCGCACCCCTTGCTCCCGCAATTCTTGAGTCGGTTGGATAAAGGTCCGTTGCGTGTATTGATTCTTGATAAGTCCCATTTCATTTGGCAAGCCTGATTCTTCCGCAAATCCCATAGCCGCGCTAAGGGAAGAATTGGGCACACCGACCACGATATCCGCCTCATGCTTGAATTCACGCGCCAATTGGGCACCCATACGTTTGCGAGCCGTATGGACATTGACACCGTGGATATTAGAATCAGGGCGAGCAAAATAGATATACTCCATAGAACAGATTGCTAACTGGGTATCATCTGTATAGCTATCATACTGGATTCCCTTGTCATCAATGATCACAATCTCACCTGGCTTCAAATCACGAATCCATTCAGCACCAATAACCTCAAAAGCACAGGTTTCAGAGGAAACCACCACCGCTCCGTTGGCCATTTTCCCGATAGAAAGTGGACGGAAACCATTGGGGTCAAGAGCCGCAATCAACTTGTCCTCAAACAGCAAGATATAAGCAAAACCACCTTTGACAAGGCTGAGCGCTTCTTTGATTTTGCCCATCAAGTTCGGATTGTGACTCCGACGAATGAGGTGAGCCAAGATTTCCGAGTCCGAAGTCGCGCTGAAAATCGCTCCTCTTTGTTCCAGTTCTTTCTTGAGAGAGGCTGCATTGGTCAGATTTCCATTATGAGCCAACCCAAACTGCATATCGTGAAAACGGAAGAGGAAGGGCTGGATATTATCTACAGAAGCTTCGCCAGCAGTCGCATAACGCACATGCCCAATCGCACCAGTTCCTGTCAATTTATCTAAGTTAGCAGGATTTCTGAAGACTTCTGATAGAAGACCCATATCACGATGGCGCTTCAATTGCCCCTGATCATTGGAGAGGATTCCTGCCCCCTCCTGACCACGGTGTTGAAGACTGTGGAGACCAAAATAGGTCAACTTAGCAGCATCTGGATGTCCCCAGATACCGAAAACACCACATTCTTCATTAAGAGATTTTACTTCGTATGTCATTTTATATACCTAATTTTTATTTGTGTAGCACCAAGAGCTAAATCTACATGACTTTTACATTACTGATACTATCTATTAGAAAATCTGCAAGTCTTATTTTCCAGTGAAATATTTAACCGCTGACGCGAACAGGTGCTGGTCTTTATTTCCTGGGATGTTTTGGAAAAGACCTTCCTCATAACGTTCTGAGTGGCCCATCTTACCGATGATTTGGCCGTTCTTACTGGTAATTCCTTCGATAGCATGGACAGAACCATTCGGATTGTACTTAGAATCCATACTTGGTTTTCCATCAAAGTCAACATATTGGCTGAAAATTTGTCCATTGTCACGGAGTTCAGCGAATTCCTCAGCCGTCACGACAAACTTCCCTTCACCGTGTGAAACAGGAATAGCGTGGATATCGCCCACTTGCACACCAGCCAACCATGGTGAGTTAGTATTGGCAATGCGAGTTTCCACCATCTTGGCCACGTGCTGGTTGGCATCATTGTAGAAGAGGGTTGGACTCGTACTGCTAGCATCCTCGAAGTTCCCATAAGGAAGGAGACCTGATTTAACCAAAGCCTGGAATCCATTACAGATACCGATAATCAAGCCACCACGGGCGATAAAGCTATCAATAGCTGCCCGCACTTTTTCATTAAGCAAGATGTTGACGATAAACTTGGCTGAACCATCTGGTTCATCCGCAGCCGAGAAACCACCTGCAAAGAAGAGAATGTTAGCCTTACCGATGTTGTCAACCATAGTTTCGACTGACTTGACAATGGCTTCTTCATTGAGTGTCACGAATGGCACCAAGTTAACCTCTGCACCTTCTTTTTCAAAGGCCTTAGCTGAATCATATTCTGAGTTGGTTCCTGGAAAGACTGGGATGTAAACCACAGGTTTTTCAACCTTTTCTTTGGCTTTAATCACAACATCTGATACCACAGCTGGTACTTCAGCCAATTCTTTCGCTTGAGTAAATTCTGTTGGGTAAACTTCTTCCAATTTGTCTTGGAAGGCACTGTCAAGTTTGTGTCCATCTAGCTTCACACCGTTGACAAGAAGTATAAAGTCTACTTTCGTTTGTCCAATCTTCTCTACTCCAGCAATTTCTTCAGGAGAAGTAAAGACAAATCCACCTAATTGAGCTGTCAAAACTGTTTCAAGTTCAGGCAAGGTCACCTCTGCACCAATATGATTTCCAAAGGTAGCAAGAGCCAAACTTTCAACTACACCACCATATTTGACAGCTGATGCAGATGTCACTTTGTGAGCCTTTTGAAGGGCTTCAAACTGAGCAAAGTTAGACTTAATCAAGTCAAAATCAATCTCTGCAACAAGAGCTTGACCTGGTATGTAGTAGATATTTTCACCAGCAACCTTGAACTCAGGAGAAAGCACCTTCCGGCTATCTGCTGTTGTTACCCCAAAGGCAACCAAGGTTGGCGGTACCGTCAATTCTTCAAAGGTACCAGACATAGAGTCCTTACCACCGATAGATGGCAAACCAAGCTGAATTTGTGCCTCGATAGAGCCTAGGAGAGCTGCTACTGGCTGACCAAAACGCTCAGCTTGTTTGTCCATGCGCTCGAAATACTCTTGGTAAGAGAAACGAGCCTTAGACCAGTTTGCGCCAGCAGCCACCAAACGAGCAGTTGCTTCGATCACCGCATAAGCAGCACCGTGGTATGGAGACCATTCAGCTACATATGGGTTGAAACCTTGAGCCATGACTGAGGCAGTATGAGTCACACCGTGTTGTACAGGCAATTTCTGCACAGAAGCCTCAGTTGGTGTGAGTTGATAGCGACCACCAAGTGGGTGATTAACTGTAGAACGACCGACCGAACAGTCAAAGATGGTCTGCAAGCCTTTTTGACTCGCATGGTTCAAGTCAGACAGAACCGAAAGGGTATCAACTTCAAGTGTGTCAGCGCTTGTTGTGCGTTTTTCTGGGAGTGTGACATCCTTGTCCACAACCTTGGCATCGACGACCACGCGCACACCATTGGTATCAAGAAAACGACGTTCCAAGTCGACAATGGTTTCACCATTCCAGTGCATGACTAGATTTGGTTTTTCAGTCACTGTCGCCACCACAACAGCATCAATATTCTCTTTGTTACATTCAGCAACGAAGGCATCCACATCTTCAGGACGAACCACCACAGCCATCCGTTCTTGTGATTCAGAGATAGCAATTTCTGTTCCATTCAAGCCTTGGTATTTAAGAGGAACCTTGTTGAGGTCGATTTCAAGACCATCTGCCAATTCACCGATGGCTACACAGACACCACCAGCGCCAAAATCATTTGATTTTTTGATAAGACGAGTCACATCGCCATTACGGAACAGACGTTGAATCTTGCGTTCTTCGATAGCATTCCCTTTTTGAACTTCAGCTCCAGCAGTTTCCACGGACTCAACTGTTTGAACCTTAGAAGAACCTGTCGCACCACCGACACCATCACGTCCAGTCTTACCTCCAAGAAGGATAATGACATCACCAGCTTCCGGTTTTTCACGGACAACATTGCCCTTAGGAGCCGCACCGACAACAGCACCAAGCTCCATGCGTTTAGCTACAAAGCCTGGGTGGAAATACTCACGAACGTAGGTCGTCGCAAGCCCAATTTGGTTACCGTATGAAGAATAACCATGAGCCGCTGTCTTAGAAATGACCTGTTGTGGCAATTTCCCAGCACGCGTTTCCGAAATCGGTGCTGTAATATCACCGGCACCTGAGATCCGCATTGCCTGATAAACGTATGAACGTCCTGACAATGGGTCACGAATGGCTCCACCAATACAGGTAGCAGCCCCACCAAATGGCTCAATTTCCGTTGGGTGATTGTGGGTTTCGTTTTTAAACATGAGGAGCCATGGTTCTTTCACACCATCAACGTCCACTTCGATTTCAACTGAGCAAGCATTGATTTCGTCTGACACTTCCATATCATCCAAACGTCCATTAGCTCGCTCATAACGACCGAAAATAGTCGCCATATCCATCAAGGTTTGCGGTTTTTCAGAACGCCCCAACTCATCACGCATGGCAATATACTTGTCATAGGTTGACTGCAATTGCTTTTGGAATTTAGAAGCTGAAAAGTCGATGTGTTTCAACTCTGTCTCAAAAGTCGTGTGACGGCAGTGGTCAGACCAGTAAGTATCTAAAACCTTGAGTTCCGTCTCAGTCGGCACGCGCCCGATTGACTTGAAATAGTCTTGGATAAAAAGCAAATCATCCACTTCCATAGCCATCCCTTGCTCGGCCTTGTAGCGAGCAAAGTCTTCTGCCGTATAGTTTTCAAAGAAAGCCAATTTAGGAATGGTCTTGTCTGACTCTGAAAATTCTTGCTTAGCAATTCCTGTCGTGATGTCCTTGAAACGAGAATCAACTGGATTGAGCAAGTAGTTTTTAACTGCTTCTAACTCCGTCGCGTCAATATCTTTATTCACCAAGTAAAGTTGAGCAGTATTGACTGTTACATCACTCGAACTTCCCAGCAAAAGCAAGGCTTCCTGTGAAGATGCTGCACGCTGGTCAAACTGCCCTGGTAGGCTTTCAATCGCAAAGAAAGCATAGTTGGCAAGATCCGCCTGCACAGCCGCTTCGTCCAAAACATGGTCTGTCACCTGCTCAGAGAAGATGTGTTTCTCTGCAGGCACAAACAAGCCCTCTGCCAAGTCAAATACATCATACACTTGCACAATACGAATACTTTTCAAGCTTGAAAGTCCCAAGATGTGCTGGAGTTCTCTAACCAAACTCTCTGACTTGACCTGAAAATCAGCCTTTTTTTCAACAAAAATACGTTTATCCATCAATCCTTATTCCTTTATTTCAGCTCTTGCAATGTTTCCAAATGATCTTGAGAGTCTTGCAAACAGATTATTTCAACCCCTGCAACTTTTCCCAAACAATCTCATAAACGTCGGTTAGTTCTCCCAATCCTCTACGGAAAACATCCTTATCCATGTGGTTGCCATCCGCATCCCACAAGCGGCAATTATCTGGTGAAAATTCATCTGCCAAGATAATCTTGCCATCCTTATCAAAACCGAACTCTAGCTTAAAGTCAATCAACTTAAGCCCAATCTCAGCAAACCAGACCTTCAAAAGTTCATTAATTCGACGAGTTTCTTCCTTCAAGTAGGCAATCTGCTGGTCATCCGCAATCTGTAGGAATTTCACATGCTCGTCATTGATAAATGGGTCATCCAAATCATCATTTTTATAGTAAAATTCGACAATCGGAGTCTCAAATGCGATTCCTTCGTCTACACCAAAACGTTTTGAAAAGGAACCAGCAGTATAGTTGCGAAGTACGACTTCCAAAGGAATAATCTTAACCTTTTTATTGAGTTGTTCCGTGTCCGAAAGCTTCTCCACAAAGTGAGTCGCCACACCAGCCGCATTTAATTTCTCAAAAATAAAAGATGAAATCTGATTATTCAACACTCCCTTGCCCGCAATCTGCTCCTTCTTAACACCATTGAAAGCAGTCGCCTGGTCCTTGTAAGTTGAAATAATAAGATTTTCATCTTCAGTTGTATAGATATCTTTAGCTTTTCCCGAATAGATCAATTGTTTTGACATTTTAAAGTTCGCCTTTCGTATTACTTGAGCACATTTTACCATAAAAAACCTAAAATTACAAGAATTTAACCGAATAAATAACGTAGCAACATTAAAAATCATAAAGAAAAAAACTGCAAGAAGGATCTTTCTCACAGTTTAAAAATCATTTAACTCTAAAAACACGAACATTACTCTTTGTTCAAAAATTGATCCAAATAATAGCGCAGATAACTTTTCTTACCTGTAATCATCTGCAGACGACCTTCCACCCCGTACCGAAGTTTTTCTGCCTGCTCAGAAGTTAGATCAGTCTCCGCCTCGATTTTAAAGAAATTCCCTTTTTCAGTCTTAGTAGCTGTCGCATCAATACTTGTAATAGTCGAATCTAGGAAAATTTGATTCTTGGTATCATGAGTCGTCGTATAACGAACAGAGTCCCCAATCTTGACTCTTGCTACATCCTTTGAACTTAGATAAGCTGTAAGTTTGGCTTTCCCTTCTTTTTCCAAGGATGGATAGAGTTGAGCTAGTAGGGTACCTTCTGCAACCATGGTAGAATCACTGGTCTCAGGATTAAGATGAAGTACCCCATCCTCACTCGCCGTAATTTTCCCCTTGTCTAAAAGATTTCCCTGTACCTTCTTACCTGACTCTGCCTCCAAGATTTTCTGGTCTAAAAGAGTCAATTCCTGACCAACCTTTACCAAGTGTTGTGATTTGAGAGACTCCAATTGACTGCTTAAACCTGACGCATAGGCTTGCTGGGTACCTGAACCCGCATACTGGACACGGTAAGTAGCGAGACTAGATTCTAACTGAGAAAGCTGTGCTTCAACCTGCGCAACTGCTTGTGCCTTAGATTGCGGATTTTCCTCGCCCTGAGACTTGTAGGACTGGTAGAGAGAGTAGGCTAGATTCTCACTGGCCAAGGAAGCACCTGTTTCAATAGCTGACTTAGCTGTCTGGTAATCGCGAATTTTAGCCTCTGTTTGACTGATGAGGGTGCCGATTTCGGTTTGGGTTTGACTAGCTGCTGCATTCTGGGACGCGATGGTCTCATTTTGTTGCGATGTACTAGCCCTAAGACTACCTGCTTGGCTGATGTAGTCACGAAAGGTGGCTTGGTAGCCAAACTTATCCTCCTCTGGAAAGTGGTTCTCCCCTTCTTGTAGGCTCTTCTGCAAATACTCCAATTGCTTTTTTTGATCCTTGAGCATGTCCAACTGACTAGCATAGGCCTCCGCTTGGACACCCTCTGCCCCTTCTTGATATTGAACCAACAGTTCTCCCTTTTTAACCAGCTTATTTTCTTCCAAATGATTAACAAGAATGCGATTGTTGCTAGTTGACTGGATATTTGCCAGAATACGACTAGGCTCGACAGTAGCTCTAGTAGACAAGCTCATCTCCTTCTCTGCAAATATTGCAAATCCAAGCAAAAACACGAACAGAAGGGACATGGGTACAATCACCCGACTGGAAAAATTATGGTAACGACGATTATAAAACTCCGCACTTTCTAAAAATTCTGGTTTCATCCTCTCCTCTTTCTAGCTATTGACCAAATGGGCGTAAAAGCCACCCTGTGCAAGCAAATCAGCATGCTTTCCTTCTTCGACAATCTTGCCCTGATCCAAGACAACAACCTTCTCTGTCCGCTCTGCAATGGTCAAGCGGTGGGCAATGAAAATCAAGGTCTTGTCTAAAGCCATAAGATTATCGACAATTCGCTTCTCTGTCAGAATATCCAAACTGCTGGTCGCCTCATCCAAAATCAAGACCGGTGCATCTGTCAAGAGAGCACGCGCCAGAGCAATTCTCTGACGTTGACCACCTGAGATTCCTGCCCCATCCGAAGTCAATTCTGTCTGGTAATTCAGGGGCATACGCTCGATATCCTCCCGAATCTCTGCCAATTCGACCGCCCGTAAGATATCTTCCTGTGTCGTCCCCTCCTTGGCTCCAAGGAGAAGATTCTCCAAAATCGTTCCGTTAAAGACATAGGGCTGTTGAGGCAGATAGTTGATATACTGGCGCAGGGCTTTTTTATCAATCTGATTGAGATTGACACCACCCAGACTAATCTCTCCCTGACTTGGGTCGTAAAAATTAACCATCATCTTAGCCAAAGTCGTCTTACCTGACCCTGAAATACCCACAAAAGCCACCTTAGACCCTTGGGGAACGGTTAAATTGATATCCGACAAGACATCTCGACCATAGCCATACTTGTAAGAAACCTGCTTGAAGGTCATATCTCCCTTCATCAAGCTCAAATCCTCAACCGTTTTCTTCTCCTCAAACTCCGAAGCTACCAGATAGACTTCATTTAGACGGTTATTGGCAACCTGTGCTGTCTGAAGCTTGGTTTGCAGATTGATGATATTTTCCAAAGGATTGGTAAAGTAAACCAGCAAGGTATTATAGGTAATCAACTGCCCCAAACTCATCTTACCATCCATGACCAGAACAGCCCCCATCCAGAGAATGCCGACATTGAGCAAGAGATGGGCAACTTTTTTCAGAGCCTTTTGCTGACTCTCTGCCCGACTATAGGTAAAGGATTTCTTCAGATAATCCACAAATTCCTTGTCAATCTTTTGGTAACGCTGACTTTCACTGGTCAAAGACTTGATAGTCTCAATACCGTTGATGTCCTCAATGATAGAAGAAGACAGCACCGCATTGGCTTCCATGGTGTCCCGATTCATCTTTTCAAACGGCTTCATAAAAGCAAAGATAATCACTGTGTAGATAGGAAGTGCCAATAAGGTCATGAAAAAGAGATTGGTATTTTGTGAAAATAAAACAAGAGAAATAATGACAACCGTTGACACATCTAGGAAAATCGAAAGGATGGTCGAAGCTAGCGCATCGATGATACTATTAGCATCCGTGAAACGAGACACGATTTCCCCTGTCCGACGTGTCGCAAAAAAGGACATAGGCAGGTGAAAAACATGCTTGATATAGGACAAAATCACGTCAATCGACAAGCGTTGCCCCAAAACAAGTAAGAGATACTCTTGAGCGTAAGACAAGATCTGCTGAAGAATATAAACAATCACCAGCCCAATAGAAATAATCCCCAGCGTCGAACGCATCTGATCTGGCACATAGGTATCAATGATAGACTGCAGATAATAAGAACCCACAATATTAATCAAGGTTACCAAGAGTGTCGCCAAAACGATATTAGCAATCAAGCCACGCTGCTTCACTAATATAGGGATAAAAGAGAGCAGGCCATTCTTTTGATCCTTATAAGGCTTGTAGTCTGGACTAGGTGCCATAAAAAGAGTCACTCCTGTCCATTCTTCCGCAAAACGCTCACGTGGCAGTTTGGTCAATTTCACCCCAGGATCTGGATCGGCAATATGAATGCTATCCTTATCCTGACCAATTACCACATAGTAGTGGAGCAATTTTCCTTCCTTAAGCACATGAGCAACAAAAGGAAAGGTCAAATCTGGCAAGTCAAAAAGCGTCATATCCGCCTTAATGGCTCGCGTCTCAAAACCAATCTCCTCTGCCACCTTGACCAAGCCCAAAGCCGTCGTCCCATCCATGGTCGTCTTAGCCAATTCTCGCAAGTGAGCCAAAGAATAATAGCTACCATAGTAGCCAAAAACCATGGCTAATGAAGCTACACCGCAGTCCATCTGATCCACCTGCGGACGATAGTGACGTTTCCCAAATTTCATATTCAACTCCTTTTCCTAAACTCATCTGATAATAACTATCTTACCCCAATCCCAAAACAAAAACTGGACTTCCTTCCCAAATGCACCTATCTCCCTCCCAACTGCACTTTTAAGATAAAAAAATAGGTAGAACAAACATTCTACCTAAAATATATATTTATTTCTTTTTCTTCCTAATTCTTTTGTCAATCATATATACAACGATAATCGAAAACAGCGGTGGTACAATATAACTCTTTTCACTCATTGTCAGCTGAAATCCCAGGGTTGCTAGTATCTTAAAGATGAAAATATTCATCAAAAATAGAAAAACAAATACTAAAAAATATCCTACAACCTTCTTCATTTCTTTTCTTCAACTTTCCTAATTTCTATAACTATTTTATCAAAAATATATGTAAAACTCCAAATAAACACCTCAACTGCACTTTCTTGGCAAAAAAATAGGCAGAACAAGCGCCCTACCTACTAAAAATATGATATGAAAGGAAATTGATTTTTTACTGACACCCTAGGCAAGCTTGGAACAAATAAATCATTGATAGCAACATTTACGACATCCTATTTATTACTTCAATTTCTAAACCACCTCTGGTATGTTCTATTCAAAGTCAGAATAGATAACACCGTTCTAAATTACGATTTTTTTAAACTCCGATGTGATGCATTCTTAGATTCTACCCTAACCATTTTCAGCGCAGACTAACAAGTCATTCTTAGCTGCTCACTCTACTTGCTTTTTATTGACCTTATAGCCTAGATAAAAGAGCCCAAATAAAACGGGGTAAATTTCTGGATAAAATAGGGTATTGATTGGACTTTTCAACATCAAATACGTTGCGATGTAGATAATGAGTGATACGGTAAAATAACCCTCAGCAAAACCTAATAAGAATTGTTTCATGGCAGACTCCTATTTACCTGACAAGAGTGCCCGAGTTGTCAAAATAGCTCCACCAGTATATACAAACCCTTTAACAAAACCAGCGGCAATAGGGATAAGGAGAGGTAAGGCTCCCCCTTGAATTTCCTGCAAGTCTGTATTAGTCATTTTTTCAAATTTTAAAATAGATTTTTCCATAGCAATTTCTCCTTTAATTTTTACCACTTACCTGTCACATAATGATAACCTGCAATTCCCACTGCAGCAACTCCACCAGCAATTTTGGCTGCCGTCACGGGATTAGCGATTACCCAAGCTACAAGAGGCAACGCTCCCCCATCTACATTCATCAACTCTTCTTCTGTAAGAGCTACAAGGTTCTGTTCCATTTTGTCAAAATTTGTCATCTTTTTTCTCCTTTATTTCTATTTTTTAGTTTACGACTTCTGGCTCTTAAATCATTTTAAAAACCAGAATAGATAAATTACTGAATTCCTTTTCCTTCCTTTTCGTCTCACTTATCTATTTGAGAAGTGATTTAAAATGAACAGGTAAATTTCATTTATTTTAAATACCATTTGATAAACCATGGCAATAAGATTGGTAAATACATCGCGTAATCTCCTTCCTTTTCTTCTCACTTATTTATTCGAAAAATAATTCGAAAATGTACAATTAATTAAATTTTATTTGAAAAATAATTTAATGAACCACGGATAAAAACCAGTCACATACATAAACACTCCTCCTTTTTCTTCCTTATCTATCTATTCGTAATTCCCACTAAAAGTTCTAAATTTTTTATTTTTCCTGACAATAAAAAAGCAACACGACTTGCATGTTGCTTCTTGCTATTCTTTACTTTTGACGACTTCTACCACATCTCCTACACTTTGCAGTTGGTCAATTTCTTCATCATTGATTTCGATACTAAACTCATCTTCCAGCGTCAAGATAAACTCCATCAAGTCAACTGAGTCAGCATCCAAATCGTCTTTCAGACTCAAGGATTCTGTCACGACAAAGTCCTCTCCCTGTCGCTCTTGGATAATGGTCACAATACGGTCAAAAATTTCTTTTTCTGTCATCTCTTTTATTCTCCTGAAAATTCACGCGCAGTCTGGGCAACTACGTCTGTTTCTAGCATGGTACGAATCTGGCGGATTGTACTATAAACAGCCTTGGCATCGCTTGAGCCATGAGTCTTGACAACAGGTGCCTTGACACCAAACAAGACCGCTCCACCAACATCTGAGTAGTTGAGCTGTTTTTTCAAACTTCTGAGGCTATCCTTGAGAAGTAGGGCTCCTAGTTTCGCTCGAAGCCCACCACTTGTAATAGCTGTCTTGAGCAATCCCATGATTACCATAGCTGTCCCTTCAATGGATTTGAGCACAGCGTTTCCCGTGAAACCATCTGCCACAACAACATCTGCAACGCCATTCATCAAATCACGCGCTTCCACGTTTCCGATAAAGTTCAAACTCTCATCAGCTGCTAGCAAGTCATAAGTTTCCTTACGAAGCGGGTCACCCTTGCTACTCTCTGTTCCGTTGTTGAGCAAGCCAACACGTGGTTGCGCAATGCCTCGGACATTTTTAGCATAGAAGGAGCCTAGAATCGCGTATTGATGGAGGTGCTGGGCTGTATTTTCCGCATTGGCACCGAGGTCCAGCATGTCAAACCCCTTCCCATCTACAGTCGGCAAGGTTGACATAAGTCCAGGACGGTCGATATTCTTGATACGACCCACGATGAAAAATCCTGCTGCTAGTAAAGCACCTGTATTCCCAGCCGATAGGACAGCATCTGCTTCACCCTCTTTGACAGCCTTGGCCGCCAAGACCATACTGGCATTTTTCTTCTTCCGAATAGCTCTCGTAGGTTCATCGTCTGAATCAATCTTTTCATCCGTATGGATAATGCTGACGCGCTCTGTCGCTGTCAGATATTGCTTGATTTTAGCTTCATCTCCATAGAGTTGAACCTCAATATCTGAAAAGTCAGCTAGGGCTTGATTGACACCCTCAACGATGGCTTGGGGTGCGTAATCGCCCCCCATGGCATCTACTGCGATTTTTTTCATTTCTTTTCCTCTTTTAATAATTGTCCCCAGTCTGCTAGGGAATCAATAAATTTCTTTGATTTTAGGTGAATCCCAACGTACTCTTCGTAGAGTTGATCCATAAATTGGCGTAGCTCTTGCTTGATTTCAGGCTTGAGCGAAATGGTCTCCAAAGACTCAAAATCAATGGCTTGAAACTGATTGAGCAGATAAGGGATATTGGGATTGAGATGGCAACATCTCTCATCTTCATGATAATGATCTGGACAGAGGCAGGCTCCATATTTGAAAGAAAAGTCAAAAGCCTGACCAATCCGATGGCAAAAGACACACTCATTAAAATTGAGGCTGATCCCAAATCGAGTCAAGATTTGAATTTCAAAAATATTGGTCAAAACCTGATAATCCAAGCCAACTTCCATCAACTCCAAAGTCTTTTGCAAAAAAGCAAACAAGGGAGCATCCTGCTGATTGTCCTGCAAACTAGCATCTGCAAGAGCTGCCACATAGGTCGCATAAGCCATGACAAAGAGGTCACTATTAATCTTGGGAAAAGTCATCACCTCATGATAGTCCTCAATGTAGCTAAGCCCGTCATCATTGATCCGTAAGAGAAATCGAGCCAGCACCAAGGGCTGAATAACCGGCGCCAGCTTAGACTGACCAGCATGTTTAACGAAAAACATGCGCTTGCCAGCCTGCTCTGTAAAAATCTTGACGAGCTTGTCATCCTCACGAAAATTGCGATTGTATAGCACCAAGCCTTGACTCGTGATAGATTGAATCATGCTTCTCTCATGTACTCCTCAAGTCGTTTCATGGCTTCTTTGATAGTCTCCATGCTGGCTGCATAAGACAGGCGAACATAACCTTCCCCATAACGTCCAAAGGCAGCACCAGGGATAAAGGCAACAGCCTTCTTCTGAGCAAAATCCTTCAGAAAAGCAAAGGAATCTTGATTGTAGCCTGCTGGAATCTTAGCAAAGATATAGAAGGCACCGTCTGGTTTGATAATCTCAAAACCAAGAGCAGTCATTTTCTCGATAATATAGTCCCGACGCTGGATGTATTCATTCTTCATAGGTTCCGCATCGTTTTTACCAGCTGTCAAGGCTTCCACCGCAGCATGTTGCGCCATGGTATTTGCGGCAGTCACCAAGTACTGGTGACTCTTAATCAACTGAGCTGTAAAGGCTGCAGGAGCAAAAATCAGACCCAAACGCCAACCTGTCATGGCATGTGATTTAGATAGACCATTGATAATAATAGCCTGATCTCTCAACATGGTTCCCAGAGACACATGGGCTTCGCCTGTGTAGGTCAATTCTGAGTAAACCTCATCACAGACAACAAAAATTTCGTACTTGCGTAAAACAGCTGCCAAGGCCTCCAATTGTTCCCGACTATAGGTAATTCCTGTCGGATTAGCTGGATAGTTGAGAATAACCGCCTTGAGCTTGTCTCCCTGCTCCAAAATGGCCTTCTCCAACATTTCAGGAGTCAAGACAAACCCATTTTCAGTTGTATCAATCTCGACAACCTCTGCCCCAACTAGATTGACAATCGGTTCATAACCTGGATAGGCAGGAGCTGGCAAAAGTACCTTGTCTCCCTCTTCCAAAATAGCCGTCAAAGTAGCAGATAAAGCCTCTGTCGCCCCAATTGTAACCAAGATTTCATTTTCAGGAGCATAGTCCAGTTGGTACTTTTCCTTAACAAAGTCACTGGCCGCCTTACGTAGAGTCAGCAGACCACTCATTCCTGTATAGTAGGATTGGTTCTGATCAATCGCTCGCTTGGCCGCCTCCTTGACATGATCTGGCGTTGTAAAATCAGGTTCCCCCAAGGTCAAACGCAAGACCCCAGGAATCTCAGAAATAGCCTGGTCAAACTGACGAATCAACGAAACTTGAATCTTATCTAACTGTTTATTAAAGCGCTTAGTTAAGTCCATAGATACCTCCTATTTGCAAAACATATCTCTATTATACTATAAAAGCCTCTTATCCGCAAAATTACATGAAAGAATAGCTTCACACTTTCTATTTTACTTTTCATTCTTACAGGTCTATAATAGTAACAGATTATTCTTGGAGGTTTTTATGTCATTTCTATCAAAAAATGGAGCAGGCATCTTGGCCTGCCTTCTCATTTCCATCGTATCTTGGTACTTAGGCGGATTCTTTCCTGTCATTGGAGCACCTGTCTTTGCTATTTTTATAGGCATGCTCCTACATCCCTTTCTCTCGCCCTATAAACAACTGGATGCTGGATTGACCTTTAGTTCCAAGAAATTGCTCCAGTATGCCGTTATCTTGCTCGGTTTTGGACTCAATATCTCACAAGTCTTCGCAGTTGGACAATCTTCCCTCCCTGTCATCCTGTCCACCATCTCAATAGCCTTGATTGTTGCCTACCTCTTCCAACGCTTCTTTGTACTGGACACAAAACTGGCTACCTTGATTGGAGTAGGTTCTTCTATCTGTGGAGGTTCTGCCATCGCTGCGACAGCACCTGTTATCCATGCTAAGGAAAAAGAAGTAGCTCAAGCCATCTCTGTTATCTTTTTCTTCAATGTCTTAGCAGCTCTCATTTTTCCAACCCTCGGTACTTGGCTTCACTTGTCTAATGAAGGCTTCGCCCTTTTTGCAGGAACAGCCGTCAATGACACTTCCTCTGTAACAGCTACAGCAAGCGCCTGGGACAGCCTTTACCAAAGCAATACCCTCGAATCCGCAACTATTGTCAAACTCACACGCACTTTGGCCATTATCCCTATCACGCTCTTTCTATCCTACTGGCAAAGTCGCTCGCAAAAAAGCAAGCAAGGCATCCAACTTAAAAAAGTCTTTCCACTCTTTATCCTCTACTTCATCCTAGCCTCTCTCCTCACCACACTACTCACCTCTCTCGGTGTAGCTAGTAGTTTCTTTATCCCTCTCAAACAACTCTCTAAATTCCTTATCGTCATGGCTATGAGTGCTATCGGTCTCAAAACCAATCTCATTGGATTGGTCAAATCTAGCGGCAAATCCATTGTTCTCGGAGCCATCTGCTGGATTGCCATCATCCTCACTAGTCTTGGTATGCAGACACTTATCGGCATTTTCTAACACAAAAGGTAGCCCATCAGCTACCTTTTTCTTATGCTTCCTCAATCAAGCGTGTATGTTCTCTCTTGATGCAACGATTCATCACGATATCATCACATCCACCAGCACGCAAGATTTCTTCCGCTTCTAGACTTTCAAGTCCTAGCTGTGCCCAAAAAATCTTGGCATCAGCCTTTAGAAAATCACGCGCCACATCTGCCAGAAATTCACTGCGACGGTAAACATTGACAATATCTACAGGAAAAGGAATCTCAGCTAGGCTAGCATAGGCCTTTTCACCCAAGATTTCGCCACCTGCCGCCTTGGGATTGACTGGGATGATTTTATAACCTCGAGCCTGCATTTCCTTTGTCACTCGATTGCTCGTTGTTTCCTCACGGTCTGATAACCCCACTACAGCAAGGGTTTTACTAGTTGCGAGATACTGACGAATCACGCCATCACTTGGATTGATAAATTCTTGACTCATAGAAATCCTCCTTTTTCATCAGTATAGCATATTTTGAAAAGGCTTGCAGATTTTTAATATAAAAACCTCCTAGCAGTTCATTCACTTCTGCTAGGAGTATGTTTTATTCTAAGCGAAAACTTAAATCTTTTTCTCAATACTGAAAAGTGGAGAAAGTGGGCGTTTTTCATGGATACGGACGATAGCATCCCCTAGGAGATGAGCGATTGAAATTTGCTCAATCTTATCAATCAAACGCTCTTCTGGCAGATAGATGGTATCCAAAACAACCAATTTCTTGATAGCTGATTTTTGAATATTGTCCATAGCAGGGCCAGAAAGAACTGGGTGCGTACAGCTTGCATAGACTTCAACAGCACCAGCTTCTGCAAGAGCATCTGCTGCATGACAAATCGTTCCAGCAGTATCAATCATATCATCAATCAAGATACAAGTCTTGCCTTCGACCTTACCGATGATGTTCATGACTTCACTGGTATTCATCTTATCAACGCTACGACGTTTATCGATAATAGCGATAGATGTTTTCAAAAATTCTGCCAACTTACGGGCACGAGTCACCCCTCCATGGTCTGGGCTGACAACCACATAGTCAGAACCAACCATGCCACGACGCTCAAAATAATCCGCAATCAGAGGAGCTCCCATCAAATGATCCACAGGAATATCAAAGAATCCTTGAATCTGCGCAGCATGCAAGTCGATGGTCAATAAACGATCCACTCCAGCTACTTCAAGCATATTTGCGACAAGTTTTGAAGTGATTGGCTCACGCGCTCTCGCCTTTCTATCCTGACGTGCATACCCATAGTAAGGCATGACAACATTGACAGATTCTGCACTCGCACGCTTCAAAGCATCCACCATAATCAAAATTTCAAGCAGATTGTCATTTACAGGCGAGCTAGTTGATTGTAGGATAAAGACGTGTTTCCCACGGATTGATTCTTCGATGTTGACCTGAATCTCTCCATCTGAAAATTGGCGAACACTTGATTTCCCCAACTCTATCCCAATCTCCTGCGCTACACGTTTTGCCAATTCTTGATTAGAAGAAAGGGCAAACAGCTTTAAATCAGAAAAAGACATGATTTCCTCCGGTATATATGTATCGCTTGTGCTTTTCACAAGATTTTTCCATCTACCATTGTAGCGCTTTTTGCACTATTTTTCAATCAAAAATAAAAGAAGGGTACCATATTTGTACCCTTGCATCATTCTTTTGAAAAATATTCTAGTTCATCAACTCATTGTGCTTCTCAACAAAGCGATAAGCCTGATAAAAACCATAAAGAGTAACAGCCATAACTACTGGAATCGCTAAGGGTAACTCTGTCTCTAATTCAACAAACGGAGAATTAAACAGGAAGTGAGTTCCCAAGGCTAAACCTAGGAAAATAAGGCCCTGTTTCTTGCCAATCTTCTGTCCTTTATAGGCTCTGTAAAGCAAGTAAACACCTACTACAGCTAGACCTGAAAAAGTCCAGTGAGAGGCAATTCCTGAGATGATACGCTCCAAAATCCTTGAAATGGTAAAATCAAAGCCCACTAGCAAATCTGTACGAATGTAGCCAATATCCTCAATCATTTGGAATCCCAAACCAGAAGCAATGCCTAGTAAAAACAATGATTTAAATTTTCGCACAGGAATCAAAGCTAAAACAAAGACAAGTGGCAGTAATTTCAAGGGCTCTTCTACCAAAGGAGCCACAATCGCACTTTCAAAGGCATTTAAAAATGCACTATCTGGGAAAAGAACGCCCAGCAAATCATGGATATAGGTATTAGCAAAGCTAGACAACCAGCCCGAAAGGAACATCCCACCCAATAAAGACAAGATCAAGGCGTTCTTTGGCAATTCCCATTTTTTCCCAATACGGAAAAGGAAATAAAGAGCCGGAATCATGTAAAAGAGAGCTAGAAAGATAGAAACTCCCATTAGTCCATATTCCGCACCTGACATCGAACCGTCCGTATAGTAGATGGTTTCATATTGTAAACCAATACATAGCAATAAGATAAAAATAAATAAAATGCTGTTTTTCTGCACACACTTTCTTTCTAAATGAAGTATTTATAATTCTACGACTGTCATACTTCCTGTATCCACATCGTAAATAGCACCAGAGATAATGACATCATCTGGTATTAGGGGAGATTCGATAAGGAGTTGCATATCCTCGCGTACACTCTCCTCTATATCTTGGAAGGGCAAGAAGTCCTGGTCTGACACATCGACACCTAGTTCCTCTTTCAGATACTCCTGAAAAGTACCATTTTCAAAAGTCTGAGCACCACAGTCTGTATGGTGCAATACCACAATCTCTCTTGTCCCCATTTGTTGCTGGGAAATAACCAGCGAACGAATCATGTCCTCAGTCACTCGACCACCTGCATTCCGCAAGATATGAGCATCCCCAAGTGCCAAGCCCAGAGCTTGCGCAACGTGCAGACGAGAGTCCATACAAGTCACAATGGCTACTCTAGTTTTGGGTTTAAGTGGTAGATTTAACTGCCCATGTAGGGCAACATAAGCCTGATTGGCTTGCATAAACTGTTCAAAATACGACACGATTCCCTCCTTGAAAATTTGATAGTCAAATATTTCTCCTATCTTATCATTTTTAAGAGGATTTGTCACAGATTAAGCAAAAACCTTTTTCAAAACTTCCTGAATCGTTGTCACCCCAATGACCTGTATTTCCTTGGGCGGAGTGATTCCTGTCAAAGAATTCTTAGGTACATAAATCTTAGTAAAGCCCAGTTTAGCAGCTTCATTGATGCGTTGCTCGATACGATTCACGCGCCGAATTTCTCCAGTCAAACCTAGTTCTCCCACAAAACATTCCTGAGGGTTGGTTGGCTTGTCTTTATAGCTCGAAGCAATGGCAACTGCAACAGCTAAGTCAATGGCAGGTTCATCCAATTTGACACCGCCAGCAGATTTGAGATAGGCATCCTGATTTTGCAAGAGAAGCCCTGCACGCTTTTCCAAAACAGCCATAATCAAGCTAGCACGGTTAAAATCAAGTCCTGTCGTCGTACGCTTAGCATTTCCAAACATGGTCGGTGTAACCAAGGCCTGAACCTCCGCCAAAATCGGACGCGTCCCTTCCATGGTCACAACGATTGAGGAACCAGTCGCCCCATCCAAACGCTCTTCTAAGAAAACTTGACTCGGATTGAGTACCTCAACCAAACCGCCCGACTGCATCTCAAAAATCCCAATCTCATTAGTGGAGCCAAAACGGTTTTTGACCGCTCTTAAAATACGGAAGGTATGATGGCGTTCCCCTTCAAAGTAAAGTACCGTATCCACCATATGCTCCAACATACGAGGCCCAGCTAATGTTCCTTCCTTGGTCACATGACCTACGATAAAGATGGCAATATTATTAGTTTTGGCCAGCTGCATGAGCTCAGCAGTCACCTCACGCACCTGAGAAACAGACCCCTGCACCCCTGAAATCTCAGGAGACATAATGGTCTGGATAGAGTCAATAATGAGGAAGTCTGGCTGGATGCGCTCCACCTCTGCTCGAACACTCTGCATATTGGTCTCTGCATAGAGATAAAACTCACTATCAATATCTCCCAAGCGCTCTGCTCGTAGCTTAATCTGCTGGGCAGACTCCTCTCCGCTGACGTAGAGAACCGTACCCACTTGAGACAGCTGGGTTGAGACTTGTAGGAGAAGGGTTGATTTCCCAATTCCAGGATCCCCACCTATGAGGACGAGACTTCCTGGTACCACTCCGCCTCCAAGTACACGGTTGAATTCCTCCATCTCTGTCTTGGTTCGGTTGACATTGATGGAGGTCACTTCAGCCAGTTTCATGGGCTTGGTTTTCTCACCTGTCAAGGACACACGCGCATTTTTGACCTCGGCAACCTCAACCTCTTCTACAAAGGAAGACCAAGACCCGCAGTTAGGACATCGTCCCAGATATTTAGGGGAATTATACCCACAATTTTGACATACAAATGTCGCTTTTTTCTTTGCGATGATAAACCTCTTTCTATATCTCTAACTCACACTCAATCACTTGACAAAAATCAATCTTCTCATTTGGCACAAACTGGCGCATGAGCATTCGATGAGCAACAACTACCACAGTCTGATGTTCTCGATACTTAGCCATGCATTCTAGAAAACGAGACTTCATTTCCGTAGCTGTCTCATATTGAATAGGACTATTAGGAAGTAACTCCCCCTTATTTTCTAGAAACATAGTACGAGCTTTTTCAAAATTATCTGTGCCACTTTCATAGACCTGCCATTCATGTAATAAAGGCTCCACTCTCAAAGGAAGACCCGTAGCACAAACCACATAAAAAGCCGTTTCTAAAGCTCTTGTGACTGCAGAAGATATGATTATTTCAGCTGAAAGGAGTAAAGGATTTTTGCTCAGTTTCTGGGCTTGTTGCCGTCCCTTCTCAGACAAGGGTGCCAAATCTATCCCAAATCCCGTATAAGAACGCTCCTCTAACTCACGATAATCTGGCTCCCCGTGACGTACAAAGATAATCTTCATTCTAGTGCCCTGTCGATCCAAATCCACCAGTTCGAACGCCATCAGCCGCATCTCCATCTGCAATTAAGAAAGGAGCAAAGACAGCCTGGACAACACGTTCTCCAACTTCAAGAACAACCTCTTGGTCTGTGATATTCTTCATCTGAGCAAAAATATGCCCTTCATTCCCAGGATTTCCATAATAATCCCCGTCAATGACCCCAACTGAATTAATCAAGACCAAGCCCTTCTTACGAGGATTTGAAGAACGATCATAGAGGTAGAGAACCTCAGTCGGTTGCATATAAGCCTTAACCCCTGTCGGAACCAAGACAATCTCTCCTGACGCAATAACTGTACGCACAGCAACCTTTAAGTCGTAACCAGCCGCATGCGCTGTCTCACGCTTGGGCAATAAATTCTCATCTGTAAAACTAGAAACCAATTCAAAACCACGAATTTTCATCATCTTCTCTTTTCTATTATCATTTATTCTAGATTATTCTATCTTATTTATTCGGAAAAAGCACGAAAAAAAGAGCACACAATTCAAATCGCTTAGGGCTGCTGGATTCCTCCCCTGACCCACTTCACGCAGAACTGTTGCTCCACTATTTATTATATCACATTCCTATTCATTTTAAAAGCAAAATTATTTTTTCCGTCTATTTCTAAAAAAGTCCTGCATAATAGCTGCGCATTCATCTTCCAAAATTCCCGTTTCAACATCCACACGATGGTTGAGACGCTCATCTGTCAAGATATCGTACAAACTCCCAGCAGCGCCAAATTTCTGGTTTTTAGCCCCATAGACCACGTTTGGAATACGGGCAAGTCCAATCGCCCCACTGCACATGACACAAGGCTCAATGGTCACAAAAAGCGTGCAATCCAGCAAGCGCCAGCTCTCCTCACTCAGGTTCGCATTCTCTATTGCCATAATCTCCGCATGCATAACCGCTCGTTGCAACTCCTCACGCGCATTATACCCACGGCCAATGATTTCTCCGTCCTTGACAATCACACAACCAATTGGAATTTCATCGTGTTCAAGAGCAATCTCAGCCTCTCTCAAAGCCTCCCTCATAAAGACTTCTTTTTCTTCAACTGTATAATTCATCAATTTCCCTTTTCTTACTTATCGATTTTATTATTATATCATGAATCCCAACACAAAAAAAGCCACCGAATGCGGTGACTTTATAGGGAGATTATTATGAAAAAGAAAAGTTTAGGATATTTGTTACAACAAGTTAGGAGGTCTTCTTGTAACTGTCTATAGTATACCCGACCTATCTTAAACAAATCTTAAAAATCTCTTACGACCAAACACTTTCTAAAATATTTGTTTGTTCACGACCAGGACCTACTGAGAAAGTAGAAATACGAACGCCAACCAATTCACTCACACGACGAACATAGTTACGCGCATTCTCAGGAAGGTCTTCCAAATTACGAACTCCAGTGATATCTTCTGACCAACCTGGCAACTCTTCATAGATAGGCTTGCAACGTTTCAATTGCTCAAGACTAGCTGGATAGTAGTCAATACGTTGACCATCAAGATCATAGGCCACACAGATTTTCACAGTATCCAAACCGCTCAAAACATCAATAGAGTTCAATGAAAGATTAGTAATACCAGAAACACGACGACTATGACGCATCACAACTGAGTCAAACCAACCCACACGACGTGGACGACCAGTTGTTGTACCATATTCATGACCGACTTCACGGATACGTTCTCCAATTTCATCAAACAACTCAGTTGGGAAAGGACCGTCTCCTACACGACTCGTATAGGCTTTACATACACCTACAACCTTGTCAATCTTACTTGGACCAACACCAGAACCAATGGTCACACCACCAGCCACAGGGTTTGATGACGTAACAAATGGATACGTACCTTGGTCGATATCTAGCATAACACCTTGTGCACCTTCAAAAAGCACACGTTTACCGTTATCAAGCGCATCATTCAAGATAACAGATGTGTCTGTCACATACTTCTTGATTTGTTGACCATATTCGTAATATTCTTCAAAAATATCATCGAAATCAATCGCTTTACTGTCATACAATTTTTCAAAAAGACGATTCTTTTCAGCAAGGTTACGCTCTAAACGCTCACGGAAAATATCTTTATCTAAAAGATCTGCAATACGAATCCCAACACGAGCAGCCTTGTCCATATAAGCTGGACCAATTCCCTTGATTGTAGTCCCAATCTTATTGTCGCCCTTAGCTTCTTCTTGCAAACGGTCTAACTCGATATGATAAGGCAAAATAACATGCGCGCGATCAGAAATACGCAAGTTATCAGTTGTCACACCCTCCTCATGAAGATAGCTCAACTCTTTTACAAGAGATTTAGGATTTACAACCATACCATTCCCAATAACAGAGATTTTTTCAGGAAAGAAAATTCCAGATGGAATCAAGTGCAACTTAAATTTCTTACCATCAATCACAATCGTGTGACCTGCATTATCACCACCTTGGTAACGTGCAATCACTTCTGCATTCGCTGAAAGGAAGTCTGTAATCTTCCCTTTACCTTCATCACCCCATTGGGTACCTACAACAACAACTGAAGTCATAATCTTGTCTGAGCCCTCAGGCTCTTCCTTTCTCACATAAATGGCAGGACTCTCACCTGCAATTATATCTTACAATTTATTATAAGAAAAAATCACCTTTTTATCAAGAAGAAACAATAGAAAGATTTGCTATTTCCAACTATTAAAAAATGATTTAGAAAAATTTTCGTCTATTTATCATTATTTTTCCACAAAAAGTTAAATTTGTTCGGAAATTAACTCATACTGTCTCAACAAGCAACAAAACCTTGTTTCATTATCAATTTTTCAAGATACAAACGATAAGCAACACGATAATGGTAAACAATAAAATTCCGATGACTCACAATACGATATCGGACAAGATAATAAATCAAAAACTTAAAATGAAAATGTTCCCAATCAAAATTATCACCGAAGAACATACCATACTCTTCTTCAATATTTCTATAAAAATCCATCATCTGATCATAAATACTTTGTAGCATAAATATATACTCCTTTTCTTTTTATGACCTTATTCTAACAAAAAATTATAAACAGTTATTATAAAATCCTGAATTGCTCAAATACCAACCTCAAAAAGATAACAAATAGGAAAAGTTGACAGAATAGGAATAAATTTACTACCTAAATTTCAAAAACTAAGATAATGGAAGCGGAAGGATGCGAACCCTCGAAGGAGCGTATTTACAGTCCGTCACGTTTAGCCTCTTCCCTACCCTCAATTAAAGTACTAAAAAGATCTCCTTGATCGAAAACGGAGGGCTCTGAAACTTTACTCAGCAAAAATATCTCACACCAAATAACACTAAATAGATTATTAATTACATAAAAAAAGAGGCCTAAACCTCTTTTGATTAACTACTCCGCCAGTAGGACTCGAACCTACGACATCATGATTAACAGTCATGCGCTACTACCAACTGAGCTATGGCGGATTAAAGCTAAGCGACTTCCATATCTCACAGGGGGCAACCCCCAACTACTTCCGGCGTTCTAGGGCTTAACTTCTGTGTTCG
>CAJNCC010000008.1:0-96441 GCA_905221165.1 bacterium | reverse complement strand
GCAAGTACGTCAGCTTCAACAAGTGCAAGCACATCAGCAAGTACGTCGGCTTCGACAAGTGCAAGTACATCAGCAAGCACATCAGCAAGTACGTCAGCTTCAACAAGTGCCAGCACATCAGCAAGTACGTCGGCTTCAACCAGCGCAAGCACATCAGCAAGTACGTCAGCTTCAACCAGCGCAAGTACATCGGCTAGCACATCAGCAAGCACGTCGGCTTCAACAAGTGCAAGTACGTCAGCAAGTACATCGGCTTCAACAAGTGCAAGTACGTCAGCAAGTACATCAGCTTCAACAAGCGCAAGTACATCAGCAAGTACATCAGCTTCAACAAGTGCAAGTACCTCAGCTTCAACAAGCGCTAGCACGTCAGTTGTTACAAGTAAGGGAATGCCGGAAAGCTTATCACTTGATAGCTTAGATATCGATAGTGTGATAACATCAGATTCAATTAGCACATCAGTATCACAATCACTATCATTATCAGTAAGTACTAGCCAATCAATGGCTCATTCAACTTCAACTAGTCAAGCCCCTCAAACTAGCACAACTAAGACTCGTAAGCAACTTCCAAATACTGGAACAACCGCTTCAGCTACAAATGCTCTTCTCGGAGCTGTAGCAGGTCTAACAGGATTAGCTTTAGTGGCTAAACGTCGTAAGCGTGAAGATGAAGAATAAGTCTTGTATTATGAAGATAATAAAAGACTAAGTTAGCTATGAGAAAACCTCCAAGGATTGTACTATCCTTGGAGGTTTTCAGCTACTTGAGAAGAGTATTTAACTTTGTAGATTAGTAAATTAATTTTTAATAGTTCAGGGGACAAAAAAATAAAATTGTAAGGGTTGTCTTACTTTATGAAAGTGCATAAAAATGGTATAATATATAGTAGGTTTTTTGTATCTAAAAATATATGTATTGTTTAGAAGTGTCTGATTTTTCTACCACATGAAGAATTATAGGAGAATCAGGTTATCAACTATTAATTGTTCTAAAACAATAGTAATGATGGTTTTGAACAATAAATGATATAAAATGAAAGAATCGAGAATAAGGTATGGATTTTGGGAATGCAGTACAGTTAATTGGAGCTTATCATCATGTTGAAGTGTCTCCAGATGCTCATCTTGATTTGGGAGCAGATATTACAATTCGTTCGTTTGCAAGTATTGAAGTTTCAAATGGTGCGAAGTTGAAAGTAGGTAATAGGGTTTTTTTTAATGATCATTGTTCAATCCGCTGTACTGAAGAAATCACCATTGGCCATGATACGATGTTTGGGGATGGAGTACGGATTTTTGATTCGAACCATCAATTTAATAACTATCATGTGTTTAAAACTGCAATGAGTGGCGCTCCTATTCATATTGGGCGGGATTGTTGGATTGGTGCAAATACGGTTATTCTTAGAGGCGTTACTATAGGTGACAATGTTATCATAGGTGCTAACTGTCTTATCCATCAGGATATTCCTAGTAATTCTATTGTCACCCATAGTGAAACATTAACGATTAAGTCCAAGAATATTGCTAAGTTCCATGCCTTTGTTTATACTTACTCAGATCAGTTGGAAAGTTTGGAGTATTTGCTAGCTAGTTTACCTGAAGTTGATTTTCATGTTGCAGCACCAACGAATGTTTCAGATTTTTTAAGAAGCTTTTCCCGATTTAGTAATTTTCAACTATATGAATATTGCCAATCGAGAGAGGTATCAGATCGTATTTTAGAAATGGCTGATATCTATCTAGATATAAATCACTGGAATGAGGTTGATGATATTATTGGGCGTGCTTTGGTAATAGGAAAGCCGATATTTGCATTTGATAATGTAGTTCATAGAACGAGTGAAAAAATTCAAGTATTTGGACTAGACGATAAAGATAAAATGGTTGAGGCAATTCGTCAACAATTAGAAAAAAGTTGATAGTGGAGAGAAGGAATGAAATTGTATCAAAAAGTGATTGCTCTTGGAGCGGATATTCATTATCTTGATAAGCTAGAAACTGTGATAAAGTCAGTATCGGTTCATAATCATGAAGTGAAATTTTATGTGTTTAATGACGACCTACCTAGCGAATGGTTTCTTTTGATGAGAAATCGCTTGAAGACTATTGGGTCTGAGATTGTCAATGTCAAAAAAACAGCTCATAATCTTCGAGATTTCCATTTGCCAAATGCAATCTTATCCTATGCTACTTTCTTTAGGTATTTCATAGCAGATGAAGTACAAGAAGACAGGGTTCTCTATCTAGACTCGGATATGATTGTGAATGCAAGATTAGATGAATTATTCTCTTTAGACTTACAGGGATATGCTATTGCAGCCGTTCAAGATTTTGATCAGGATGGTTGGTTGACAACATTTAATGCAGGTATGCTCTTGATTGATGCAAAAAAATGGCGAGAAAAAAATTCAACACAAAGTTTACTAGAGTTGACTGTCCAACACCATGAGCATGTTTATGGGGATCAAGGAGTTCTCAATATGTATTTTGGTGATCAGTGGCTTCATTTGGATAAAGAGTACAATTTCATGGTTGGCTTGGATCAGTTTTTACATTTAAAAGGGAATACTGACTGGTACAAATCTAACTATTATGGAAATCATGAACCAAAGATTATCCATTATACTGCAGAACACAAACCTTGGACTCACTTGAGCTTAACGCGCTTTCGTAAGCTATGGTGGTTTTATTATGGATTGAACTGGAACGATGTATTGTTAAGTTCAGATATCATTAAACGCTCTTTTGGGGAGTTAGTGAGTGCTCCTTTATATCATACTTGTATTTTTACAAATAGTGCTGCAATGGAGTCCTTGGAATATCTTCTATCTGAACTTCCAGAAGTTCACTTTACGATCTTGGCGCATACAAACTTTGCTCCCTTTGTCGTTGACTTTCAATCACATCTGAATCTGTCACTGTTTCCAAATTTTAACCCTTTTAACATGAAGGAAACCTTAGATAAGATGGATTTTTACCTAGATATCAATCATGAAGATGAGATTGTCAATATTATCGACGAAGTCCATAGACGAAATAAGCCGATTTTTGGTTTTGATAATACTAGTCATGATAGCAAAGGACGAAGTCGCGTGTTTTCATCATCTGAACCAGATAAGATGGTAGAAGCTATTCGCACATTTTTAGGGGAAGAATTGAATGGAAAATGAATTGATTAGTGTTATAGTTCCCATCTATAATGTTGAGAACTACTTGAGAATGTGTTTAGATAGCATTCAAAATCAAACCTATAAAAATTTTGAGTGTTTTTTAATCAATGATGGATCTCCGGACAATTCGGCAGAAATCTGTAGAGAATATGTAGCCAGAGACTCGCGTTTTCGTTATTTTGAGAAAGAAAATGGCGGGGTATCATCAGCACGAAACTTAGGCATCAAATGTGCGATTGGTGATTATATTACTTTTGTAGACCCAGATGATTGGTTGGAAGCCAATAGTTTAGAGATTTTATCCGAGAAAAAGAATCAATATGATGCAGATATTGTAGTATCTTGTTACTGTATCTATGATGAGGAAAAGGAAACCTATCTTTTCTTTACTTACGGGGAAGAGTACGACAAAGTTTATAATTCTAAAGAGCTGTTGGAAATTTTACCTGTGTTAGAGGGAAAAACGTTAAGTTTTCAGACTCCATGGGGAATCCTATTTAAGAAAGAGTTATTTGAACATATTGCCTTCCCAGTAGACAAACTGTGTGAGGATCTTGGGACTAATTATAAGTGTTTTATGCAGGCAGATAAGATAGTCTATACTCATAAAAACACCTACTGCTATCGTCTAAGGAATAAAAGCATTTCTCATGAATCATTTACAGAGAAAATGATGCGCGATGATCACGATGCTCGCATTGAAAGAATTGCCTTATTGTCGTTAAAAGGCTATGATATTAGTCATTACTTAACTCAACATAAACAGTATCTGAAAGCTTGGCATCGAATGGCTTTGGAAAATGGTCTTGCTGAAAGCGGAGAGACTCGTCGTATGGAAGAATTAGATTATCTTCTTACCGAGGAAGAGTAAATGATTTCAGTTTTGACTGGTAGATTAGTATTAGTTGGGCTAAATCCACAGTAGAATACGAAAGATATATTTTTCTTGTAGTTCTGTGATATTAAGCCTGATTTTAGGGATAAGAAAAGCAGAACTTTCGGTAGGCAGTTTTCAAATAAGAATAGAGATAGAAGGGTTTATATGAAAGCAATTGTTCTTGCTGGAGATAAGAATTATCTTACTCCAATGCTTACGACGATAAAGTCTATTTTATATCATAATCAACAGGTTAAGATTTACATTCTACATCAGAATATCCCCAGCGATTGGTTCCATGAACTCAAGATTCAAGTAGAGCGGTTAGGGAGTGTCGTAGAGGATATTTATATTGGTGAGAATATTGATCTGGAGTGGAAAACGCAGGCTCACATCTCACCTGTTGCTTACGCACGGTACTTTATTCCCCGTCTTATCAAAGAAGAACGTGTCATTTATTTAGATAGTGATATTATTGTTAATGGAGATTTGAGTCCACTCTTTGAGTTAGATTTGGGCGACTACTCTTTAGCGGCAGTTAGGGATGCTGATGGCAATGGATTTAACTCAGGAATGTTAGTTATCGATAGTCAAAAGTGGGGAGAACAGGATATCACATCTAGGCTCTTTACTAAGACAGTAGAATATATGTCTTACCTTGAGAAAACCACTACAGAAGGCTTCAATGGGGATCAAACCATTTTCAATTTAGTCTTTCAGAATCATTGGCTAGAGTTGGATAAGCATTTTAATCTTCAAGTTGGCCATGATGTCATTGCTTTTTATAGTCATTGGGATTCACACTTTGAGTTGGATAAAGAACCTTTGATCATCCATTATACGACCTATCGAAAACCATGGTCTACTCTGATGGGCTATCGTTATCGAGACTTATGGTGGGCTTTCCGGGATGTTAGTTTCGTTCGAATTGCTGACCATTATGCAGGTTGTTTTACCATTAAGAGAGTTTATGATCGTCATACGATCAATTTATTTACATTTACAGATTCTCAGGATTTCCTGTATATTGAAGAACTAGCTCAAGCTCTTCCTGATGTTGGATTCCATATTGGTGCCTATACAGACATGGGGGATATTCTTCTAGCTTTAGATAAATATCCAAATGTGCATCTCTATCCTAGCATGGTTGGCGCGATGATTGATGAAATGATTGAGAAGTCAGATGCTTATCTGGATATCCATAAGGGAAGTTCGATGGACTTTATTGTCAATCGTTATACGAGTGCGGACAGACCGGTATTGACATTTGATGCAACCAATAAAAATCAATTGGAACAAACAGTCGTTTCTTCCCAATCTCCACAGTCAATGATAGAAGCAATTAAAAAATTAAAGAAAGATAAAATGGATATGAAGGCAATTGTACTAGGAGCCAACTATCAATATGCAGATAAGGTATTAACTACAATAAAATCAATCTGCTGTCACAATCGCGGGCTTCGTTTTTATCTGATTAACAGCGATTTTCCGACAGAATGGTTTTACAACCTCAATCGTAAGTTGAAGAAGCTAGACTGTGAAATCGTCAATGCCCGTGTTAATAGTTCTCATATTAGCCAATATAAGACCAACATTCACTATGCAACATTTTTGCGTTATTTTATCTCAGATTTTGTTGAGGAAGATAAGGTTTTGTATCTAGACTGTGATTTGGTTGTCACAAGAGACTTAAGTCCTCTATTTGATGTCGACTTGGGAGACTATCCATTGGCGGCAGTCAAGGATCTGGGTGCTCAAGTATATTTTAATGAGCATGGTTTTAACGCAGGTGTCTTGCTAATCAATAATCGCCTTTGGAAACAAGAAGAAGTTCGTAAACAACTGATTGAAATGACCAATGAGTTACATGACAAAGTTTCCCAAGATGATCAAAGTATCTTGAATCTCTTATTTAAAGATCGTTGGTTAGCTTTGGACTTTAAATATAATTGTATTACCTTGCACACACATTTCTCAGATTATCGACCAGAACCTGGGACTTATCCACCGATTATTCATTATCTGACCGAGAGAAAGCCATGGGGACTGTATGAACGTTCCATCTATCGAGATGTTTGGTGGTATTATAACGCTCAAGAGTGCTCGGATATGAGTCAGATGACGCCTTGTCTGACAAAAGATCAGGTGAGTCAATACACAGGGGTTCAACATTCAGGCCTAGTCTATACCTTCTCAAGCGACTTGAGAAATATGGGCTACTTGATTGAAAATCTACCAGATGTCAAGTTTTATGTGGCCGCTCCCGTTATGGTGGCTGATAGTATTACAGCTTTACTGGGCTATCCAAATGTCTCTGTGTTATCAGATATTGCAGGACAACCACCTTTGATTGATAGCTTGGTTGAAGGATGTGACTTCTTACTGGATATCAATGCTGAATCCGAAGTTGATGGGATCATTGGCCGTTTCCAACAAGCTGGAAAACCAGTATTTGCATTTGATAGTGTTGCTCATGGTGATCAAGGTCAGTTCCTATATGACCAAGATCATCCGGAAGAGATGGTCCTAGACATTGAAAACTATTGTCAAAATGGAGAGCTACCTATAAAAAAGCATCAATCCTCCCCAAAGGTACTGGGTATCCAGCAGAGTCTTGATTATATACTAGAACACCATTCTTCTGTTATTCGCTATGGAGATGGAGAAATGGATATTATGATGGAACATGGAATTCCTTATCAAGACTATGATGAGACCTTGGCAGAACAGCTTAGAAGTATGATCCAATTAGAAAGCTCTCCAGAATTGCTGGTTTGTCTTTCTGATGTTTTTGAAGGTTTAGAACGCTATAATCCGGAAGCTGTCAACTTTTGGCAAAAGCATTTAGAGTATTATAAAGAAGCCTATCATAGATTTTGTACAGCAAGTTTCTACGGTTCGACTTTTATATCTCGTCCTTATATGGATCTTAAAGATAAGTCTGCTTCGGTAGCTCACTTTGAAAAATTAAAGAAGCTTTGGGATAAACGAGATATCTTGATCGTCGAAGGTGAAAATTCACGTTCAGGAGTTGGTAATGACCTTTTTGACAATGCTCAGTCAGTTGAGCGTATCATCTGTCCTTCTAGAAATGCCTACAGTAAGGTTCAGGATATTCAAGAAGCGGTGGAGAAATATGCTGATGGGAAGTTAGTGTTTTTGATGCTTGGTCCCACAGCTAAGGTTCTAGCTTATCATTTGAGTAAAAAAGGCATACAAGCGATTGATTTAGGTCATATTGATTCTGAATATGAGTGGTTTAAGATGGGAGCAACTTCAAAAGTGAAATTCTTACACAAGCATACCGCAGAGCATAATTTTGATCAAGAAATTCAGCTGGTTGCCGATGCTACTTATGATGCATCTATCATCGTGAAGCTATAGTCAAGGAGTAGTGAATGAATAAAAAAGTATTTGTGTTAGCTGGGGATTACGGTTATATTCGCCAAATAGAAACTACCTTAAAATCTATTTGCTATCACAATAGTGATGTCAAGGTTTATATTTTTAATCAGGATATTCCCCAAGAGTGGTTTGTTTCCGTCAGGGAAAAAATGGTATACCGAAATAGTGAGATAGTTGATATCAAGCTGTTTGGAGGTAATATGCGAAATTGGAGCTTACCACCTGTTGGACAGCACATAAACTTTATGACCTTTGCTCGTTATTTTATACCGAGTTTTGTTTCAGAAGATATTGTTTTATATTTAGATTGTGACTTAGTAGTTACACGTGATTTGACAGATCTATTTTCTATTGATCTAACTAATAAACCTCTAGCTGCTGCAAAAATCATATATGGTTTAGAAGATAGATTTAATGCAGGAGTATTACTGATCAATAATGCCTATTGGAAGGATAAGGGAATCCAGCAGGAACTAATTAACATTACTGAAAGAGAACATGGACACTTACTTGAAGCCGATCAAACAGTTCTCAATCTAGTGATGGGAGAAAATTATGTATTATTAGATGATACCTATAATTTTCAGATTGGATATGATCAGTTGGCAGATAGTCGGGGACAATATTTTATTTTTGAATTGCCATTGACTCCATTACCAGCGATTATTCATTATTTATCTGCCGATAAACCTTGGAATACTTATTCGGTAGGTCGCCTACGTGAAGTTTGGTGGCAATATAATCAACTAGAGTGGTCTCAAATAAATAGTCAAGAAGAACTGGTTGTAAAAAAAGCTAAATCTCAAGCATTGATCATTACAGGTAGTCAGCAATTAGAACAAATTCATTACCTCATTAAACATTTACCTGAGTACGATATTCATATTTTAACTTTTACGGATATGGGAGAAATTCTCAGAAGTCTAGCCAGTTATGAGAACATTAAGTTGCATCCAACTGTTATGAGGTGGATGTGCAGGAAAATGATTGAAGAATGTGATGTTTATCTGGATATCAATCATGAGTTTAAATTTCCTGATGTTTTAGAATGGGTGCAAGAAGCTAAGAAAACAATTTTAGCATTTGATAATGTGGCTAATCCTTATCATGTAGATCAAGTATTTCCTCATGATAATCCTCAGGCTATGATCGATTTTTTGAAGGAACTTCAAACTAAAGATTATCTGTGATTGATTTGTTTTTAAAAATACTAAGTTAGAGATTTAAAATGAAAATTACTATTACAAATATTTACGGTATGTCTGGTCAAAGTACAGCCTTAATCGCCCAGAATGAAACCGTTAAAATTGCAAGAAAGTTAGACTTTCACGAGCTTGGCTTTTATTTTTACAACATCTATAGTGATAGTCAAGGTGAGTTGAATAGTCGTTTAGATGGCGTTTTAGCTAAGCTGGGTTATGGAGATATTGTTGTTTACCAATCTCCTACATGGAATGGGAGAGAGTATGATCAGTCCTTTATCAGGAAATGTAAGATTTTAAACACGAAAATTATTACCTTTGTCCATGACGTTCCACCCCTTATGTTTCCATCAAATTATTACTTGATGCCTGAGTACATTGAGATGTATAACCAATCAGACTTGGTTATTGTTCCTTCAGAAAAAATGAAGGAACGTCTGATTCAGGAAGGATTGACAGTTCAAAAAATTCTGATTCAAGGAATGTGGGACCATGTTCATGACTATCCTTTGAGACAACCTACTTTTCAGAAAAAATTGTCTTTTGCGGGTAGTGTGGAGCGATTTGAACACTTATCCAACTGGATTCATACAATTCCTATCGATATTTTCTCAGAATCTAATCAAGAGAATCATAACACTAACGTTTCCTTTAAAGGTTGGAAGACAGATCCGGAGTTACTTTTTGCTTTGTCAGAGGGTGGCTTTGGCTTAGTATGGGGGACTAGCGAAAATCTAGCTGATGAGGCGGATTATTATCGATTGAATATCTCTCATAAAGTCAGCACTTATCTTGCTGCAGGGATTCCAGTAGTAGTACCATCCTATCTCTCAAATGCTAATTTTATAAAAGAAAAAGGCTTGGGTTATGTAGTAGATAGTTTGGAAGAAGCCAGTCGTCTTGTAGAGGAAACGACAGCAGAAGCTTATCAACACATGGTTGAAAATGTATATAAAGTGAGTTATGCATTGAAACAAGGCTACTTTACAAAAAAACTATTGATTGATGCAGTGATGCAGGTTTTGGATATCTAGAGCATGATAGTTATGGATTGCCCTCATCCTAATGGATTAGGGAATGCCATTCTTGGCAGAAGAACAATTTATAGATTTAGCTATATTCATCAGAATATCTCATCACTCGAATAAGGTAGGAGAAAAATTTGAAGAAAAAATTAACATCAGTTGTCGTGAAACGAGTTATGTGGACGATTTCTCTCTTGTTCATTTATGTTCTAGGAAGTAGATTGACTCTTCCATTTGTAAACGTTAATGACACGAGTTTTTTGGGTGGAACTGCAGCTTTCTTAGCTTTTTCTACTTCTATAACAGGTGGAAATCTTCGGAGTCTTTCCCTATTTTCAGTTGGACTGTCTCCATGGATGTCGGCTATGATTTTATGGCAGATGTTTAGCATGTCTAAAAAACTTGGATTGGGGAGTTTACCACTAGAAGTTCAAGATCGACGAAAAATGATATTAACATTTGTCATAGCTTTAATCCAGTCGTTAGCCATTACCCTAAATCTCCCTATTCAATCAGACTTGAACTATGGATTAGTATTAACTTTGAATGTTCTACTCTTGATAGCAGGCACCTTTTTCTTAGTTTGGTTATCGGATTTGAATTCTTTATTTGGTGTAGGTGGATCCCTAGTAATATTAATGTCCAGTATGGTGTCTAGTATGCCAGAAAACATCTTAAAAAGTATCAAAGAATTACAAGTTGGTCCCTTATTGATTGTGGCTCTTTTGATGCTTTCCGTGGTATTTTTAGCGATTGCGGTCATAGTTCAGAGAGCTCGTTATCGAATTTTGGTAAATAAGATTATGATTCATAATCGATTTCAACGTTATTCTTATTTGGATATTCTAGTAAATCCAGCCGGAGGGATGCCCTTTATGTACGCTATATCTTTGGTATCCATCCCACAATATAGCTTGTTACTTCTTCAGATGGTTTTACCGAAAGAAGCGTGGATTGGAGAATGGATTAGCCGCTTTGCAATTGGTCAGCCAATTTGGATTTTCACTTATATTGTTGTTTTATTTATATTAGGAATTGCGTTTGCTTTTGTAAATATGAATAGTGAAGAAATTGCTGAGAGAATGAAAAAATCTGGAGAATATATTTATAATATCTATCCTGGAGAAGATACTAGTCGTTATCTCGGAAAACTGATATTTCGTTTTGCAATCATTGGGTCTATCTATATCGTGTTTATGGCAGGTTTTCCAATGCTGATTGTCTTATATGATCCGCGCTATATGCAACTAAGTATGCTTTCAGGCTTATTTTTGATTTTTAATGGTATGGTGTTTAATATCAAGGAAGAAATTGATGCCTTGACATTAAATGAGAACTATAAGCCATTATTAGAAATCAATTCATAATTATGAGGAGAATCTATGTATTATTTCATTCCTTTTTTGGAGCGTAACAATCCATCTTGGCAAGCAAATATTGTGCCTTGGTATAGGACTCCTTATCGCTTAGAATTTGATGATATCTTACACCAAATTCGTATCTTTAAACGCCAAGAATTAGAATCTAAGATGCTATGGTTGACTTATCATCCTCATCTGCGCTATTTGTTACACAGACAAGATTTATTGGAATCTGATGTCTTCTCTGTTTTTGATGCTATTCAAAATATTGCAAATGAGGAGATGCATCCCTTACAACTCAAAGATTTGACATGGGATGAAGATTGTGACTTTATCTATACTCCTTTTGTAGTTGTAGTTAAGCAACAAGGGGAACTCTATGCTCATATTGAATATGGTTCAGAAGGCTTTATCAGCTACATTACGTATTTCAAGGATGGCCAAGTTGATTTTATTTGCTATTTTGATGATCGTGGCTTTTTATCAAGTCTTGTAGACTATAGTGATCAAAGACCAGCTACTCGCTATTATTATAATGCAGATGGACAGTGGCAACTGAGGGAAAATTTACAAGGAGAAGAGCCAATTGTGAAGGTAAACCCAGCAGTAGGCTATCGTTTTAAAAAATTAGCTTATGAGAGTATTGACGAAGTTATTTGGGAATTTTTAACAACATTTTTAAATCAACACTATCACGTTGGAGATTCGTTTGTTTTGGCAGCTCATACCAAGTTTCAAAATCAATTGTTAGAAAGATTGCCAGAAGAAGCTCCTAAAATTATAAGTTTCTTTATTGAAAGAAATCAAGCAGATGATTTACAGGCTCACCGTCAGGTAGTAGAACAGTCTAGATTGTTGATTAGTGATCGGAAAGATTTTCTTGAGCGATTACAAGAGGTCTATCCCCAATTTACTTCTAAAATGCACCATTTACCATCTTTTGATACTCGCTTGAAGCTGGGCCTTAGTCAACGATTAAAGGAATCAAAAATTTATGTCCAATTAGATATACAGATGCAACAAGATCCAGAAGTCCTGTATGAAATCATACATTTCGTTTCGAGAAATCCCTTGACAGAGGTTGTTTTTTCAGTATTCAATGCAGAAGGTTATCAAATTGAAGCTTTGCAGGAGCAACTCGATTCACTCATTTTAGAACGTCTTAACCTAAGAGATTTGTTAAAGGAGACTGTGCTATCTGATGCGGAAAATACATTAGAGGAAAATACCAAGGATGATTATCGCTTTAGGATTGTAAATCTAAACGATGAGATGGGCTTAATTCGTGAGTTAGAGTATACTCGTTTAATTGTGGATTTAAATCCAGTTGCAAATATTTACACTCAGATTGCAGGCATTAGTGCAGGAATTCCTCAAATCAACTTATATGAGTCAGAATATGTTACACATTTACAAAATGGGTATATCCTATCGGATTTATCGGAGTTTAGTAAAGCTGGGCACTATTTCTTAGATACCTTGAAACATTGGAATCAAGCCTTAATTTATTCAATTGATAAGATTCGACAAAATACCGATGATCAATATGTAGATAAGTGGGAAAAGTGGTTAGAGGAGGCAAAGATTGAGCAATAAATTACAGATTTTGCAGATAGGTAGCAGAAACTGGAGCCATGACTATGAGCTTCCTGAGAATATGGATTGGCATTTCTTTTGGCCGAGATCAACAACTGCCATAAAAAAAGTCATGAAAATGGAAGGATTAAGAACTTTTTCAGCTATTTTGGTTGAAAATCCTGAGCATTTATCAGATTTGATTCCGTTGATGAAAAAGATCACTCCTTATACTATTTTCTACCCTGATACAGTTGAGATTCAATCAAAAGAGCTGAAAGATTTTTTGAAAAAAACCTGTGCTCAAGCAACAGATTTTTCAAACCCAGCAGAATTGTTACGACTCTTATCTAAGGCCTTGTTTAGAGGGCAGTATGGGGACAAGTTAGTTCCAATTGATATGATTGTCAATCCTGCTTTTACGGGGAAGGTTCGATATAACGGTTATGAAAATCTAGAACTCCTAGGTAAATATGGTCAAGACTTTCGCCCCTTAATTAGTTGGAAATATAATATCCGAGCTAGTGAATTCAACCCAGTTGAACTCTGGCTCGAATATGAGAAAGATTGGACTTGTGATATTCGGCTTATCGTTCGAAATATCCAAGATGGCTCTACTGCTAATTTTGTAAAAGAGCGAGTTTTCACTGTTGAAGATATGAAGACAGCTCTGGTACTGGATGATGATTTTTCTTCATTTATTAGTGTCTCTTTAGAAGCTAGAGGAGCAGGTCATCTGAAAATAGGAGCTCTTCACCAGCGTTTAACGCGTTACCAATTTGGTAAGTATGTTCTTGGTGGGGGAATCATCCATAATGAAAAGCGTGAGGAGATCAATTACTTTTTCTATCCAGGAGACTTTAAACCTCCGTTAAATATCTACTTTTCTGGATATCGTCGTGCCGAAGGATTTGAGGGATTTGGAATGATAAGATCCTTTGGAGCGCCTTTCCTTCTTTTTCAAGATCCTCGAATTGATGGAGGCGCTTTTTATTTGGGTGATGACTGCCTCGAAAATAGTGTTCGAAATATCATTCAAGGATATCTGGATTTATTAGGATTTTCAAATAAGGAACTAATTCTTTCGGGTATATCTATGGGTACCTATGGTGCTATGTATTACAGCTCTTTCTTTGAACCTAAAGCTGTGATTGTTTCAAAACCCTTGACCAATCTTGGTTTGATAGCAGAGAGGGGCAGACTTGAGGCACCTGGGCTTTTCCCAACCGCTTTTGATATCTTACGTCATCATTCTAAAGGGGATGCTAGTATAGATGCTATGAGAGCCTTAGATGACCGTTTTTGGACTCCTTTTAAACAGGCAGATTTTAGTCAAACAATATTTGGACTCTCTTATATGAAAGAGGAAGACTATGATCCACGTGCTTATGATGACTTAGTAGAGGCTCTTTATCATACAGGAGCTCGTATTATGGTCAAAGGGACCTCGGGTCGACACAACGATGATAATGACACAACTATAACTTGGTTCAAGAATTTTTATAAGATGATTTTAGAGCAGGATTTTGGGAGAAAGTTTTAATGATGTTCAAACGGAATAAAGAAATATATTGGGGAGAATTTAAGGGGGCTAGTTTAGGCGATATGAGGCAAAATACATTTTTGTATGGTTCTATTGTCCTCTATCATTCAAGAGATCATGTTTATCTTGAAAATGGTATGGTGAATTCTGGTACTATGATTCATGAGTGGACCTCGAGTTTTAACTTTCAAGGAAATCGCTTAACCCCAACCTTACCTCTTTTAAAAAGGGGCTATCGTTATCGTTTGGCTAGTCATATGACTGTTCAACCTCAAAATGGTTTATACTTTAAGCTCATCTTTATGGACCGTTATGATAAGCAGGTTGGTCAAGTTATTGAAAAAGACTTGGCTTTCACCTTTACTTATCCAGAAGAAGCCTATCATTACAGAGTACAGCTGTTGAGTGCAGGCTTTCAATCAGTTGACTTTCATTCATTTTCAATAGAAGAGGACGATTCTGAGCAAGATGTGGAACAAGAATAGACAATTGAGCAAGGTGAACAAAATCTTGCATCAAATAAATCTAAAAAAAGAAGAGATGGCCTCGCTATCAGATGATGAATTAGCAGGAAAAACTCAAGAATTTAAAGATAGAATTGCTGCTGGAGAAAGCCTAGATGATCTTTTAGTGGAAGCTTTTGCAGTTGTACGTGAAGCCGATAAGCGAATCCTAGGGATGTTTCCCTATGATGTACAGGTCATGGGTGGAATTGTCATCCACCAAGGGAATGTTGCCGAGATGAATACTGGTGAAGGTAAAACTTTGACTGCTACGATGCCAATCTATCTCAATGCTTTATCGGGAAAAGGTGTTATGCTGGTGACAACCAACGACTATCTTGCCAAGCGTGATGCAGAGGAGATGGGACAAGTATATGAGTTCTTGGGTTTGACCATTCGCATCCCCTTTTCTGAGGACGACGATGAAGAGTTAACGGCTGAGGATAAGCAGGAAATTTATAGTGCGGATATTGTTTATACTACTAATAGTGGCCTTGGTTTTGACTACTTAATTGATAATTTAGCCTCCAGTGCAGATAAAAAGTACATGCCAGAATTTAACTTTGTTATTGTAGATGAGGTAGATTCAGTCTTGCTGGACAGCGCTCAAACTCCTTTGGTAATTTCAGGTTCGCCTAGGGTTCAATCCAACTTTTATGGAATTATTGACACCTTGATGACAACTCTAGTTGAGAGCCAAGACTATATTTTTAAAGAAGAGAAAAAAGAAGTCTGGCTCACTACTAAGGGGGCCAGAACTGCGGAAAGCTTCCTTGGAATTGATAACCTCTATTCTGAAGAACATGGCGTACTAGCAAGACACTTGACCTTTGCTTTACGAGCTCATACCTTATTTAAAAGGGATAAAGACTATATCATTCGTAAGGGTGAGAAAGAAGAAGAACTGGTATTGCTAGATCAAAGTACAGGTCGTTTATTAGAAATGACCAAATTGCAAGGTGGTTTGCACCAAGCCATTGAGGCAAAAGAGCACGTTCCCTTGTCTGAAGAAACACGGGCGATGGCCTCCATTACCTACCAAAGCTTATTTAAGAAGTTTAAAAAAATCTCTGGTATGACTGGAACAGGAAAGGTTGCAGAGAAAGAGTTTTTAGAAACTTATGGGATGTCAGTGATTCGCATTCCGACGAATCGTAAGAATCAGCGAATTGATTATCCAGACAATCTCTATGTTACCCTACCTGAGAAAGTGTATGCATCACTTGCTGAGATTAAATATTATCATGAAAAAGGTAATCCTTTATTGATTTTTGTTGGATCAGTTGAAATGTCAGAACTTTACTCCTCCCTATTATTACGGGAAGGGATTGCTCATAACGTTTTAAATGCCCATAATGCAGCGCGCGAAGCTCAGATGATTGCAGAGTCGGGTCGCATGGGAGCTGTGACAGTTGCGACTTCTATGGCAGGTCGTGGGACTGATATTAAGCTTGGTCCAGGAGTTGCTGAACTTGGTGGTCTAGTTGTCATTGGTACAGAACGGATGGATAGTAAACGTATTGACTTACAGATTAGAGGACGTTCTGGGCGACAGGGAGATCCTGGCTTGTCGAAATTTTTTGTCTCACTGGAAGATGATGTGATCAAGAAGTATGGTCCATCTTGGGTGCACAAGATGTATAAGGATTATACAATACACAAGCAGATAAGTCCTGAACTTCTAGAAGGAAGACGCTATCGAAAATTGGTAGAAAAAGCGCAGAAGGCAAGTGATAGCGCTGCTAGATCATCAAGAAGGCAAACATTAGAGTATGCTGAGAGTATGAATATCCAAAGAGAGATGGTTTATAGTCAAAGAAATCGTTTGATTGATGGGACCGAGGATCTAGATGGTTTCGTTGTGGATGTACTAGATGAATTCATAAAAAAAAGCTTGTTAGAAGAACCATTTGATAGTAGAGAAGAACTCTATCATTTTATCGTTAAAAATATCAGTTTTCTTTATCATGCAGTTCCTCGCGAGTTGGATATGAGAGATAAGGAAGCCATTAGACGAGTTCTAGAGACAACCATCCAAAAAAGTCTACAAGAGAAACGAACACTTCTGGAAACTCATGACTTCTTTTCAGATTTTCAGCGTTTAGCCTTATTAAAGGCCATAGATGATAACTGGGTAGAGCAGGTGGATTACCTGCAACAACTGAGTTTAGCAATCGGTGGGCAATCAGCTGCTCAAAAGAATCCTATTGTCGAGTATTACCAAGAAGCCTATCATGGATTCGAAGAAATGAAAAGGCAAGTCAAGAAGGATATGGTTCGAAATCTATTATTGAGTCGAGTAGACATTTCACCTGATGGGGAAATTATGGCTTATTTTCCATAAGAGGAGAAAATATGACAATTTACAATATAAATTTAGGAATTGGTTGGGCCAGTAGCGGTGTAGAATATGCTCAGGCCTATCGTGCTGGTATTTTTCGAAGTTTGAATTTACCCTCTAAATTTATCTTTACAGATATGATTTTAGCTGATAATATTCAGCATCTGACAGCCAATATTGGTTTTGATGATGAGCAAGTTATCTGGCTTTATAATCACTTTACAGATATCAAGATTGCACCGACTAGTGTGACAGTGGCTGATGTCTTGGCTACTTTTGACGGTGTTGAAAGTCGTAGAGAAAAGAGTGGCAAGGTTTTGCGTGTCTTCTTTTCTGACCAAGATAAGTTTGTAACATGCTACTTAGTTGATGAGAACAAGGACTTGGTCCAATATGTAGAGTATGTTTTTAAAGGAAATTTGATTCGTAAGGATTACTTCTCTTATACGCGTTATTGTAGCGAATACTTTGCCCCCAAGGACAATGTTGCAGTGCTATACCAACGAACTTTTTACAATGAAGACGGGACTCCGGCCTATGATATCTTGATGAATCAAGGGAAGGAAGAAGTTTATCGTTTCAAGGATAAGATTTTCTATGGGAAGCCAGCTTTCATGCGTGCTTTTATGAAATCCTTGAATTTGAACAAGTCTGATTTGGTTATTCTTGATAGGGAGACAGGTATTGGACAGGTTGTGTTTGAGGAAGCGCAAGCAGCGCATTTAGCAGTAGTTGTTCATGCGGAGCATTATAGTGAAAATGCAACAAACGAGGACTATATCCTTTGGAATAACTATTATGATTACCAGTTTACAAATGCAGATAAGGTTGACTTCTTTATCGTATCAACTGATAGACAAAATGAAGTTCTACAAGAGCAATTTGCCAAATACACCCAGCATCAACCAAAGGTTGTTACCATTCCTGTAGGAAGTATTGACTCCTTGACAGAGTCAAGTCAAGGACGTAAGCCATTTTCATTGATTACCGCTTCACGTCTTGCCAAAGAAAAACACATTGACTGGTTGGTTAAGGCGGTCATTGAGGCGCGTAAGGAAATTCCTGAATTAACCTTTGATATTTATGGTAGTGGTGGAGAGGATTCTCTGCTTAGAGACATTATTGCAACTCATCAGGCTGAGGATTATATCCAGCTCAAGGGACATGCGGAGCTTTCGCAGATTTATAGCCAGTATGAGGTTTACTTGACGGCTTCAACCAGCGAAGGATTTGGTTTGACCTTGATGGAAGCTATTGGTTCAGGCCTTCCTCTAATTGGTTTTGATGTACCTTATGGCAATCAGACCTTTATAGAGGATGGGAAAAATGGCTATCTGATTCCAAGTTCATCTGACCATGTGGAAGACCAAATAAAGCAAGCTTATGCAGCTAAGATTTGCCAATTGTATCAAGAAAATCGTTTGGAAGCCATGCGCGCTTATTCTTATCAGATTGCAGAAGGCTTCTTAACCGAAGAAATTTTAGAAAAGTGGAAGAAAACAGTAGAGGAGGTGCTCCATGATTGAACTTTATGATCGTTATGGTCAAGAAAGTCGAGATTTACATGAAAGTCTAGTCGCTACTGGTCTTTCTCAACTTGGAGTGGTCATCGATGCAGATGGTTTTCTGCCTGATGGTCTGGTTTCTCCTTTTACCTATTATCTAGGTTACGAGGATGGAAAACCTCTCTATTTTAACCAAGTCCCTGTTCCAGCTTTTTGGGAAATTTCAGGAAATAATCAGTCTGCTCGTATTGAAGATATGACACAGGAGAGAGCCGTTATTCATTATGCAGATGGTCTGCAGGCTCGCTTGGTTAAGCAGGTTGACTGGAAAGATTTAGAAGGCCGAGTACGCCAAGTTGACCACTATAATCGCTCCGGAGCTTGTTTTGCTACAACGACCTATAGCGCAGATAGCGAGCCAATTATGACAGTTTACAAAGATGTCAATGGTCAACAAGTTTTACTTGAAAACCATGTGACGGGTGATATCTTATTGACTTTGCCTGGTCAGTCCCTGCGTTACTTTGCAAATAAGGTTGAATTTATCACCTTCTTTTTGCAAGATTTGGAAATAGATACCAGTCAGCTTATCTTTAATACCTTAGCGACTCCTTTCTTGGTTTCCTTCCATCATCCAGATAAGTCTGGCTCAGATATTTTGGTTTGGCAGGAATCTCTCTATGATGCTATTCCAGGCAATATGCAGTTGATTTTGGAAAATGATGATGTGCGTACTAAGAAAATCATTATTCCCAACAAGGCGACTTATGAGCGCGCTTTAGAGTTGACTGACGAGAAATACCATGATCAGTTTGTGCACTTGGGTTACCATTACCAGTTTAAACGCGATAATTTCCTAAGACGAGATGCCTTAATCTTGACCAATTCCGATCAGATTGAGCAAGTAGAAGCAATCGTAGAAGCCTTGCCTGATGTTACCTTCCGTATCGCAGCGGTGACAGAGATGTCTTCTAAGCTCTTAGACATGCTTCGCTATCCTAATGTGGTTCTTTATCAGAACGCTAGTCCACAGAAGATTCAGGAACTGTATCAGTTGTCGGATATTTATTTGGATATAAACCACAGCAATGAGTTGTTGCAGGCGGTGCGTCAGGCCTTTGAACATAATCTCTTGATTCTTGGATTTAATCAGACAGTGCACAATAGACTCTATATCGCTCCTGATCATCTATTTGAAAGTAGTGAAGTTTCTGCTTTGGTTGAGACCATTAAACTGGCCCTTTCAGATGTTGAACAAATGCGTCAGGCACTTGGCAAACAAGGCCAACATGCAAATTATGTTGACTTGGTGCGATATCAGGAAATCATGCAAACCGTTTTAGGAGGCTAACATGTCAGACGAAGATTTATTTTACAAAGACGTTGAAGGTCGTATGGAAGAGTTGAAACAAAAACCCATCAAGAAGGAAAAAGAAACCCGAGGGGAAAAGATCAGTAAGACTTTTTCACTCTTACTGGGTTTGATGATTCTGATTGGTTTACTCTTTACTTTGTTGGGAATTTTGAGGTAGGCCCATGATTGACATACTGATTATTTTAGCTATTGTCCTCTCTCTTGCTTTGATTGTATTGGTAACCATACAACCCCGTCAAAATCAACTATTTTCCATGGATGCGACCAGTAATATTGGTAAACCAAGCTACTGGCAGAGTAATACCTTGGTCAAGGTTCTTACTTTATTAGTGAGTTTGGCCTTATTCATTTTACTATTAACCTTTATGGTAATAACTTATAAATAAAAGAAAACTTCAGATATTCACCTTTTGTGGTTGGTCTGAAGTTTTCTTTTTTATACTCAATGAAAATCAAAGAGCAAACTAGGAAGCTAGCCGCAGGCTGTACTGGAGTACGGCAAGGTAAAGCTGACGTAGTTTGAAGAGATTTTCGAAGAGTATTACTGTCCATATTTTTGGTAAAAGTCAACTTTTACTTGGATGAAGGTTTTGGCTTCACGTAGGAGTTGAAGGAGCGTGGCGCGGGTTTCAAATTCTTCTCTTGTCTTGGGCAGACTGCGATTACGGAAGACTTCCAGATAACGTTCAATTTCATCTAGCAAATCAGAAGCAGGATTGGTCTGGCTTAGTTGGCCTGCAATTTTTGAAAAGAGTTGGGCTAAAATCAGGCTCTCACTGGCAGCTAGGTGACAGGTGTTGATTTGCTGGGCCATATTTCTCAGGATACGACTTTGTCGCTGTCTCATCTCAAAATAGTGGATATGGTAGTCCGTCTGGTGAAAGAGGTGGTCAGAGTGATCTAGATAGACCAGTCTAAGGGCTTCTTCCAAAAGGGTATCCAATTCTTCAACCAGCTGTGCTCGATTGCGTCCATCCCCTCTGGATAAATAATATTTAAAGCGCTGGAGGATATCTTTTAACTTTTCTTCTACTAATGTGTGGTAGTGATGAATTTCCTCTTCTCGTGAAGGCATGTAGAGATTGACAAGTAAGGCAAATCCTGTACCAATTGCAAAGAGAAGGAATTCGTTGACTAGGAGGTCTGGAGAGGTTGACTCTTGCACCAAGAGATGGCTAACCAAAACAGTGCTTGGTGTGATGCCAATTTCCCAACCCATCTTGTAGGCTAGAGGCACATAAAGTGCTAGATAGAGTCCGAGGCTCCAGATATGAAATCCGCTCAAGTGAAAAGCCAAAACGCCAATAGCAAGAGCTAGAAGCATAGAAAAGAGCCGATTGCGGGCCAGTTTTAAGGTACTTCTACGGGTGTCGGATAGGCTCAAGAGGGCGATGATTCCAGCTGAAATTGCTGAGGAGAGATTGAAAAAATACGCAAGAAGGCAGGCAAGACAGGTAGCTAAGATGAGCTTGGTCGTACGTTGGCTAATAGACATAAGGATTTCCTAGTAAGTTAGATAAAAGCGGAAAAGACAAGACCTGAGCAGGCTTGTCTTTATGAGTTATTTCTTACGGGCTGCTGCGTATTCGGCAACAGCTGTGAAGAGGACATCTGTAGAAGAGTTGAGGGCTGTTTCACATGAGTCTTGAATGACACCAATCACAAATCCAACCCCAACAACTTGCATGGCAATATCGTTAGAAATACCGAAAAGGCTACAAGCAACTGGGATAAGAAGGAGGGATCCTCCAGCGATACCAGAAGCACCACAGGCTGAGATTGCTGCTACTACACTGAGTACAAAGGCTGTCGCAAAGTCAACAGGGATTCCCAAAGTATTTACTGCAGCAAGGGTTAAAACGTTAATAGTAATCGCTGCTCCGGCCATGTTGATAGTAGAACCGAGTGGGATAGAAACCGAATAGGTATCTGGATCTAGTCCAAGGTCGTGACAAAGTTTCATGTTGACAGGGATGTTCGCCGCAGAACTACGAGTAAAGAAGGCTGTAACACCGCTGACACGCAAACATTTCCAAACGAGGGGATAAGGATTTCTCTTCATAAAGAGAAAGGCAATCAATGGATTGACAACCAGAGCGACAAAGAACATAGTTGTCACCAAGAGGGCAAGCAAGATTCCGTAGTTAGCGAGGCTTCCGATTCCCTTATCAGAGATGGTTTTGAAGACAAGACCAAGGATACCAAATGGAGCTAGGTTGATAATCCATTCGACAATCTTAGAAGTCACATCAGCTATGGTTTTCAGCAATTCTTTACTATTTTTGCTGGCTTCTCTCATAGCAATCCCGAAAACAACTGCCCAGGATAGGATGCCGATGTAGTTGGCTGTGACAAGGGCATTGACTGGGTTGTCAACCAGTTTGAGCAAGAGGTTGCTGAGGACCTGTCCAATCCCATCTGGTGGTGCGATTTCTGTATTAGCACTATTTAGGGTAATTTCAACTGGTACGATGAAACTTGCTAGTACAGCGATAAGGGCAGCAGCAAAGGTTCCCACCAAGTAAAGGAAGATAACTGTTTTCATATTGCTATCTTGTCCCTTTTGATGTTGGGAAAGGGCGTTAGCAACGAGGGCAAAGACTAGAATAGGTGCGATGGCTTTAAGGCCACCAACAAAGAGATCTCCGAGTAGACCAATTCCTGAAATGTTAGGAAGTGTCAGTCCTAGGGTTCCTCCAATAAGCATACCAATCAAAATCCGTTTGATTAGGCTTGCCTTATTCCAAGCATGAATGATTTTTTTCATAACAATCTCCTTTGTTGTGTAATGTTTATGATTATAGTATAAATATGAGCTAAAATCAAGAATTTTCTGTCTATTTTTGCTATTATTTTTGAATATTTATGGAGATTCATCACTTGTGAAAGTATGGTATAATAAATGAAAGGAGTTTTCTATGAAAGAATTTATTCAAACCTACCTCAATAAGCTTGATATAACAACGATTATTGAAAATATCTTAACCAAGTTAATTTCTCTGTTATTCCTATTTTTACTTTTCTATATAGCTAAGAAATTGCTCCATACCATGGTGCAGAGAATTGTTAAACCTTCTCTAAAAATGTCTCGTCATGATGTCGGGCGTCAGAAAACCATCTCACGTTTATTAGAGAATGTGTTTAATTATACCCTTTATTTCTTTTTACTTTATTGTATCTTGTCTATTTTGGGTTTGCCAGTTTCTAGTTTGCTTGCTGGAGCCGGGATTGCTGGGGTGGCTATTGGTATGGGAGCCCAAGGTTTTCTGTCTGATGTCATCAATGGCTTTTTCATCCTTTTTGAACGTCAACTGGATGTGGGAGATGAGGTCGTTCTGACAAATGGTCCTATTACTGTATCGGGCAAGGTGGTTAGTGTTGGCATTCGAACAACGCAACTCAGAGGAGAAGATCAGGTTCTACACTTCGTTCCTAATCGGAATATCACCGTCGTCAGTAATTTCTCTCGGACAGACCAGGCCTGAAATTTTAGCAGATTTATGGTACAATAGAAGGAGTTTGGTAAAGGAGAGAAGATGTTTTTAGAAAAACAGTTGGGCAATGGTTGCGCCTGGATTAACCTAGATTTGGACAAGTTGAAAAAACTAGAGGACCTTTCTGAAATCTACGGTTTGGACAAGGAAACCATCGAATATGCGCTGGATAGAAATGAGCGTGCCCACATGGATTATCACCGTGAAAATGGGACTGTGACCTTTATCTACAATGTCTTGAACTTGAAAAAGGATAAGGCATACTATGAAGCCTTTCCTATGACCTTTATCGTTGAACATCGTCGCCTGATTACCATTAGTAATACCAAGAACGCCTATGTCATTGAACAGATGACCCGTTATCTGGAGAGTCATGAAATGCTTTCGATTTACAAGTTTCTCTTTGCAAGTCTGGAAATCATCAGCAATGCCTACTATCCTGTCATCGAGCAGATGGACAAGAGTAAGGACGAGGTCAATGGCCTCTTGCGCCAGCGGACGACTAAGAAAAACCTTTTTGCCCTTTCCGACTTGGAGACTGGTATGGTTTACCTCACTGCGGCTGCTAAGCAAAATCGCATGTTGCTGGAGCATATTCAAGGGCATGCTCTCTATCGCAGTTTTAACGAGATTGAGAGAGAACAGTTTGATGACGCTATGATTGAGGCTCATCAGTTGGTATCCATGACAGACTTGATTTCACAAGTCCTCCAACAACTATCAGCGTCTTACAACAACATCCTAAACAATAATCTGAATGATAATTTGACAACCTTGACCATCATTTCAGTCTTGCTAGCGGTTTTGGCAGTCGTGACAGGCTTTTTCGGAATGAATGTTCCGCTACCTTTAACAGATGAGCCCCATGCTTGGCTCTACATTAGTTTGGCCAGTGCTGGTTTGTGGATTGTTTTGTCATTGTTATTAAGGAAAATTGCGAAAAAAAGTTAAGAAAAGGAGCCAAAATGGCGATTGAAAATTACATGCCAGATTTTGCTGTGGAAGCAGTCTATGATCTGACAGTCCCAAGCCTGCAGGCGCAGGGAATCAAGGCTGTTTTGGTCGATTTGGATAATACCCTCATTGCTTGGAACAACCCTGATGGGACGCCAGAGATGAAGCAATGGCTACATGACCTTCGTGACGCGGGTATTCGCATCATCGTGGTCTCAAATAACACCAAAAAACGAGTTCAACGCGCAGTTGAAAAATTTGGGATTGATTACGTTTATTGGGCTCTGAAGCCTTTCACATTTGGAATAGACCGTGCCATGAAGGAGTTTCACTATGAGAAAAGTGAAGTGGTCATGGTAGGCGACCAGCTTATGACAGATATACGAGCAGCCCACCGTGCAGGCATTCGCTCAATCTTGGTCAAGCCCTTAGTTCAACACGACTCTATTAAGACGCAGATTAACCGTGCTCGTGAGCGCCGTGTGATGCGAAAAATCACTGAAACGTACGGACCGATTACATATAAAAAAGGAATTTAACTATGGAAGAAATTCTCTGTATTGGTTGTGGAGCAACCATTCAGACGACAGACAAGGCTGGTCTTGGATTTACCCCCCAGTCGGCACTTGAAAAAGGTTTGGAGACGGGCGAAGTATATTGCCAACGCTGTTTCCGTCTCCGCCACTACAATGAAATCACGGATGTCCAGTTGACGGACGATGATTTCCTCAAGCTCTTGCACGAGGTGGGAGACAGTGATGCCTTGGTGGTCAATGTCATTGACATCTTTGACTTTAATGGCTCTGTTATCCCAGGTTTGCCACGTTTTGTATCGGGCAACGATGTCCTCTTAGTAGGGAATAAAAAAGATATCTTGCCCAAGTCAGTAAAACCAGGTAAGATTAGCCAGTGGCTCATGGAACGTGCCCACGAAGAAGGTCTTCGTCCAGTCGATGTCGTCCTAACTTCGGTACAAAACAAACATGCCATTAAGGAAGTCATTGACAAAATCGAGCATTACCGTAAGGGCCGCGATGTCTATGTGGTCGGTGTGACCAATGTTGGAAAATCAACCCTAATCAATGCTATTATCCAAGAAATCACGGGTGACCAGAATGTCATCACGACTTCGCGCTTCCCAGGGACAACCTTGGACAAAATCGAGATTCCGCTTGATGACGGTTCTTATATCTACGATACACCGGGGATTATCCACCGCCACCAGATGGCCCACTACTTGACTGCCAAAAACCTCAAGTATGTCAGCCCTAAAAAGGAAATTAAGCCTAAAACCTATCAGCTTAATCCTGAACAAACTCTGTTTTTAGGAGGTCTCGGACGATTTGACTTCATTTCAGGAGAAAAACAAGGATTTACTGCTTTCTTTGACAATGAACTCAAACTCCACCGTACCAAGCTAGAAGGCGCTAGTGCCTTTTACGATAAGCACGTCGGAACCCTTCTGACACCACCAAATAGCAAGGAAAAAGAAGATTTCCCAAAACTTGTCCAACATGTCTTTACCATCAAGGATAAGACAGACCTAGTCATCTCAGGATTAGGCTGGATTCGCGTAACAGGCACAGCCAAGGTCGCCGTCTGGGCACCAGAAGGCGTCGCAGTCGTCGCACGAAAAGCAATTATTTAAACACAGAAAGGAAAGGGTTATCTGAATTCGGGCGAGCAGGGCGAGCCTATAGAGAATACTTTTCGCCGTGGTGTCAGTTGGTACAAGTGATTGTACTAACTGCGGAAAATTTGAGACCTTAGGCTCAAATTTTAGTCATGAAAGTCCGAAGGACTTTGCTGACGTCCGTCACCATTTCAGAAAAGTATAAAAAGAAACTCTTTTAAAGAAATTATGTCATTAACATCAAAACAACGTGCCTTCCTCAACAGCCAGGCACACACCCTCAAACCCATCATACAAATTGGGAAAAATGGCCTTAACGACCAAATCAAAACCAGCGTTCGTCAAGCTCTTGACGCCCGCGAATTGATTAAAGTAACGCTCTTGCAAAATACAGATGAAAATATCCACGAAGTAGCTGAAATCTTGGAAGAAGAAATTGGTGTGGATACTGTCCAAAAAATCGGACGCATCTTGATTTTGTTTAAACAATCTAGCAAGAAAGAAAATCGCAAGATTTCTAAAAAAGTCAAAGAAATCTAAAAACCTACTCCAAATAACTGTTTTTACAGAGAAATAAAGGAGACTAGCCTATGGCAATCGAACTATTGACTCCCTTTACCAAGGTAGAGTTGGAGCCAGAAATCAAGGAGAAAAAACGTAAACAAGTCGGGATTTTAGGGGGAAATTTTAACCCTGTTCACAATGCCCATCTCATCGTTGCGGATCAAGTGCGCCAGCAGTTGGGACTAGATCAAGTTCTGCTCATGCCTGAATACCAACCTCCTCATGTAGATAAAAAGGAAACAATCCCTGAACACCATCGTCTCAAGATGCTTGAGTTGGCGATTGAGGGGATTGAAGGTCTGGATATTGAAACTATTGAGTTGGAGCGCAAGGGGATTTCCTACACCTACGATACCATGAAGCTTCTAACTGAGAAAAATCCAGATACAGATTATTACTTTATCATCGGTGCCGACATGGTAGACTATCTGCCCAAGTGGTACCGAATTGATGAGCTGGTCGACATGGTTCAGTTTGTAGGGGTTCAGCGCCCACGCTACAAGGCAGGGACTTCCTATCCCGTTATCTGGGTGGATGTGCCTCTCATGGATATCTCGTCCAGCATGGTGCGGGACTTCCTTGCCCAAGGACGAAAACCCAACTTTCTCCTACCTCAGCCGGTGCTAGACTACATCGAGAAGGAGGGACTCTACTGATGGCCTATCAAGACTATATCAACTGTTCCCGTGAGGTTTTGTTGGAAAAAATGGCAGAGCTTCTACCTGAAAAACGTTTAACCCATTGCTTGGGTGTGGAGCGTGCAGCCATAGAATTAGCCCAGCGATTCGGAATCGATGCTGAGAAAGCTGGTCTATCAGGCCTTCTTCATGACTATGCTAAAAAGCTGTCAGATCAGGAATTTCTAGACTTGATTGACCGTTATCAGCTAGACCCTGACCTCAAAAACTGGGGCAATAATGTTTGGCATGGTATGGTCGGCATCTACAAGATTCAGGAAGATTTGAACTTGCAAGATTCTGAAATCCTGCGAGCCATTGAAATCCATACAGTCGGTGCTGGTCAGATGACAGATCTTGATAAGGTTATCTATGTCGCAGACTATATAGAGCACAATCGTGCCTTTCCTGGAGTGGACGTGGCGCGTGAGATTGCAAGTCTATCGCTCAATAAGGCGGTGGCCTACGAAACAGCTCGCACTGTGGAGCATCTAGCTCATCAGGGATTCCCTATCTATCCCCAAACCCTTGAAACCTATAACGCCTTTGTGCACTATTTGAAAGAGGACTAAATGAAGACGGCTTTTATAATCATTGATGTTCAGAATATTTTAGTGGAAACTGGGTTTCAGACAAAAAGTCTATTGGAAAAAATTTCTTATTTACAAAACCAGGCTAGAAGCAAAAATATCGAAATTGTATATGTTCAACATATTGAGAACGCTGAAGCACAAACATCAGAAGATTGGCAGTTATCTGAGCTTTTAAGTCGAAAACCTAATGAAAAGGTCTTTCAGAAGAAGTATAACAGTATTTTTAAAGAAACTGGTTTAAAAGAATACTTGGATAAACAGGGGATTGAAAAATTAGTTTTATGTGGTATGCAGACAGAATATTGTGTGGATACCTCTGTCAAGGTTGCTTTTGAATATGGCTATCAGCTTATTATTCCAGAAGGAACTTGCACAACGTTTGATGGGAAAGACATTCCAGCAGAAACGATAAATGAATTTTATGAGGGCATTTGGGAGGGTCGCTTTGCAGATGTCTTAGATTACAAACATATTTTCTAGAAAGAGGACTAAATGAACGAAAAAGAATTACTAGAACTAGTCGTGAAAGCGGCTGATGAGAAACGTGCGGAGGATATCCTCGCACTTGATGTACAAGAATTGACCAGCGTGACGGACTACTTTGTTATCACTAGCTCGATGAATAGTCGTCAGTTGGACGCTATCGCTGATAACATCCGTGAAAAAGTAGCTGAAGCAGGCTTTAAAGGAAGTCACATCGAAGGTGATGCAACTGGAGGCTGGGTTTTGCTGGACCTAGGTTCTGTTGTCGTGCATATCTTCTCAGAAGAAATGCGTGCCCACTATAACCTAGAGAAGCTATGGCATGAGGCGAATTCAGTAGATATTTCAGAAACTCTTGCTTAGAAGATGAACTCAGTTGCAGTCAACTGGGTTTTATTTGCTTATTTTAGAAAAAATTGATAGAAAGGTAAAGGGCGAGTGGTGTTTGCCACGGAGGCTCTTTGTATCATGATTATGGCAACTTATGAAACCTTTGCGGCTGTTTACGATGCTGTGATGGATGATAGTTTATACGATAAATGGACGGATTTTTCACTTCGTCATTTGCCTAAGACCAAGGAGAGAAAGAAACTCTTGGAGCTGGCTTGTGGGACAGGCATCCAGTCTGTTCGATTTTCTCAGGCTGGTTTTGATGTGACAGGACTTGATTTGAGTGCGGATATGTTGAAGATTGCTGAGAAGAGAGCGATTTCGTCTAAGCAAAAGATTGATTTTATTGAAGGCAATATGTTGGATTTATCCAAGGTGGGTAAATATGACTTTGTCACTTGTTATTCGGACTCTATCTGCTACATGCAGGATGAAGTGGAAGTAGGGGATGTTTTTAAGGAAGTGTATAATGCCCTTAATGAAGATGGAGTTTTCATCTTTGATGTGCATTCAACCTACCAGACAGATGAGGTCTTTCCAGGCTATTCATACCATGAAAATGCGGAAGAGTTCGCCATGCTCTGGGATACCTACGAGGATGCAGCGCCTCACTCCATCGTGCATGAGTTGACCTTTTTCGTCAAGGAAGCAGACGGCTCTTTTAGTCGCCACGATGAAGTGCATGAGGAGCGGACCTATGAGGTCTTGACCTATGATATTTTGCTGGAACAGGCTGGATTCAAGTCCTTCAAACTCTATGCGGACTTTGATGATAAAGAGCCGACAGAAACTAGCACCCGTTGGTTTTTTGTGGCGCAGAAGTAGGAGATTAGCATGACCATTACGGGTATTATAGCGGAGTTTAATCCTTTTCATAATGGGCATAAATACCTGCTGGATCAGGTTGAGGGGCTGAAAATCGTAGCCATGTCTGGAAATTTCATGCAGCGTGGAGAGCCAGCTATCGTGGACAAGTGGACACGGGCCCAGATGGCACTGGAAAATGGAGCGGATTTAGTAGTAGAGTTGCCCTTTTTAGTCAGTGTTCAGGCGGCGGATTTCTTCGGCCAAGGAGCTGTGGATATCTTGGCTCGCTTGGGTATTGATACTCTAGCTTTCGGGACGGAGGAAGTTCTAGATTACCAGAAAATCGCTGACTTATACACAGAGCAGGGGGCTGAGATGGAGAAACTTGTGGAAAATCTGCCTGATTCTCTTTCCTATCCCCAGAAAACCCAAGCCATGTGGAAGGAATTTGCAGGTCTTGATTTTTCAGGCAATACGCCCAATCATGTTCTTGCTCTTGCCTATGCCAAGGCGGTAGCAGGGCGAAATATTAAACTTCATCCAATTCAACGTCAGGGGGCGGGTTACCATTCTGTGGATAAGGATGTGGCCTTTGCCTCGGCGACAGCTCTCCGTCAGCACCAGAGGGACAAAGATTTCTTAGAACGCTTTATGCCTTCTGTTACCCTTTTTGAGCAGGCTAGCCAGGTGAACTGGGAAAATTATTTTCCTCTGCTACGCTATCAAATCTTGTCAAATCCAGACCTAACAACCATCTATCAGGTCAATCAAGAAATGGCTGTGCGTATTAAGGATGCCATTAAGACAGCCCAGACTTTAGAAGAATTGGTCGAGACGGTTGCCACCAAACGTTACACTAAGGCGCGTGTCAGACGCCTATTGAACTATATCTTGGTGCAAGCTAGAGAAAGTGACTTGCCAGAAGCCATCCATGTTCTTGGTTTTACTGAAAAAGTCAGGCAACATCTCAAGTCTTTGAAAGGTCAGGTCAGTCTAGTCAGCAGAATTGGCAAAGAACCTTGGGATGCTATGACCCAAAAGGCAGACCAGATTTATCAACTTGGAAATCCAAGTATAGCAGAGCAGAATTTTGGAAGAGTGCCGATAAGAATAGAAATAAACTAAGTCTACTGAAAGGTGGACTTTTTGAGATTTTTTACGAATAATACTCTTCGAAAATCTCTTCAAACCACGTCAACGTCGCCTTGCCGTACTCAAGTACAGCCTGCGGCTAGTTTCCTAGTTTGCTCTTTGATTTTCATTGAGTATAAATAGATAGAAAAGAAAATCTTGTACAAGTTCCTGACAATTTCTTTCTTTTTGTGTATAATAGTGGAAAAGAGGTAAAACGAGGTATGGTTATGGAAGCAGTTCTTTACTCAACATTCCGAAATCATTTAAAGGACTACATGAAAAAGGTAAATGATGAATTTGAGCCTTTGACGGTGGTCAATAAAAATCCAGATGAGGATATTGTAGTCCTTTCCAAGAGCGAGTGGGATAGTATTCAGGAAACCCTGAGAATCGCTCAAAATAAGGAACTTTCTGACAAGGTCTTGCGAGGAATGGCTCAAGTTCGTGCTGGAAGCACTCAGATACATATGATTGAGGAGTAATGGATGTTGCTCAAGTTTACAGAAGATGCCTGGGTGGATTATTGCTACTGGCAAACTCAAGACAAGAAAACACTCAAAAGAATCAACAAGATAATCAAGGATATTCAACGTGATCCATTTACAGGAATAGGGAAACCAGAGTCGCTCAAATATGATTACCAAGGAGCCTGGTCACGTCGTATTGACGCAGAAAATCGCTTGATTTATATGATAGATGGAGATAGCATGGCTTTCTTGTCATTTAAAGATCATTACTAAGTTTACTGCGAAGTAGGCTTTTTATTTTTTAAATTTTTATTAGTAAGTTTAAGATAAAGTTTTTTGGAAAATGACAGAAGCCCTAGTACAAAAGACAAAAACTCAGTAAAGAAATTTAGTATATGAACTTCGATCTTTACCCTTGAATACGCTTTATAACTCGTATTTTGTGGTATAATGAAGAGAGTTGTTAATAATAAAAACAGGGGAAGTAAATGTCTAATTTCAAAGAAAAATTACCACTATTCCAAGCAAATGACATCCAGATTTCTAATGATGTCAATACAGTTTGGTCTATCGCTAACACTCTTAGAGGGGCTTATCGAGCAGATAAGTATCGCGATGTCATTATTCCAATGTTTGTCCTGACTCGTTTAGAAGCTGCCTTGCTGCCAACCAAGGATCAGGTGGTAGCACAATACAAAGCAAATCCCAATACACCTGAGAAAGTGTTGGAGAAACTCTCAGGCTATCGTTACTACAATGTTAGTCCTTTTACGTTGGAAAATCTTCAAAACGATCCAAATGCAATCGAGGAGAATTTTATAGCCTATCTGGATGGCTATTCTTGTCGTGTCAAGGACATCATTGAAAACCTAAAATTTAAAGAGCAAGTCCGTACCCTGGCCCAGAGTGGTCGCCTTTTCACGGTTATTAAAAAGTTCTCTCAAATTGATTTGTCTCCAAGTTCAGTTGACTCTATGCGTATGGGATACATGTTTGAGGATATCATCCGCCGATTTTCTGAAAATGAGGAAGCGGGGTCTCACTATACCCCTCGTGAAGTTATCGCTCTGATGGTCAACCTCCTCTTGATTGAGGCAGACGAAGAACTTTTTGTTGATAAAAAAGAGTTGAAAATACTAGACATGGCGGCTGGAACTGGGGGAATGCTGGCTACAGCTAAAAGCTATATCTGTCAGTTGAATACAGGAGCCACTGTCCGACTCTTTGGTCAGGAAGTTTTGCCTGAAACCTTTGGGATTGGTCGTGCAGATATGCTAATTCGTCAGGAAGACTCTGACTATTTTGTGAAGGTGGATACCTTAAAAGATCCAGATCCTTTCCCAGATACTAAGATGAGCTTTGTCATCGCTAACCCTCCATTCGGTCAAGCTTGGGGTGGTAAGGATGCGGATGATGGGGTTGAGGATGCAGTTAAGAAAGATCATCAACTCTTTGACAAAACAGAAGGTCGTCAAGGTCGTTTTGTCGCGACTCCAGGAACTGGAGATGCTCAACTACTCTTCCATCTTCATGCTCTTGCAAAATTAGAAGAAAATGGCCGTGCAGCCATCATTTCAAATGGGTCTCCCCTCTTTTCAGGTGGGACATCATCGGGAGAAAGTCAGATTCGCCGTTATATTCTTGAGAATGATTTGCTAGAAGCTATAGTCGCCCTTCCAGGTCAATTTTTCTATAACACAGGAATTGGGATTTATATCTGGATTTATAATAAAAACAAGTCTCCTGAGCGCCAGAACAAGGTTCAGTTTATCGATGCGACGGATGAGTTTATTCCTCTACGTAAATCTCTAGGTCAAAAACGCCGTGAGTTGTCCCAAGATAATATCCGTCAGATCCTTCGCTGGTACGATGATTTTCAAGAAAATGACCATGTAAAAATCTTTGACAATCAAGAGTTTCTCTATCGAGAGTTTACAGTTATGCAACCTCTGCAACGTCGTGGCCAGATAAGCGAAGAAACAATTGAGAAAGCGAAAAGCGTTCCTTTCCTAGCTAAACTATTTGATGAATACAAGTATCAAGAATTGCTAGAGATGGAACCACGTTCAGCCAAGGATGAGAAAAAATTACAGGACTTTGTAGCTGGTAAGATCAAGCAAGAAGCTATCCTGACAGCTCTTGCTAAGGGAAGCTCTGACAAGACCTATCCTAACTTTGAGAACTTTGTCCAAGTCATCAAGGACTTGCTGGGAGAGTTTAAGCTTACGTCTGCTAATATCAATGCGCTAGCCTTAGCTATGAGTGAAATGGACAAGACAGCAGAGGTTATCCGAACCAAGAAGAAAGACAAGGTAAATGAGATTGCCGATGGGATTGTCTATGATAAGACCACCAAGGACAGTGAAATCGTTAAGCTGACAGAGGATGTGGAAACCTACTTTGCGCGTGAGGTTTATCCTCATGTACCTGACGCCCACTACTGGTTTGATGAGGAAAAAGGCTATGGAGCAGAGATTCCTTTTACCCGCTATTTCTATCACTACCAAGCACCAGAAAGTGCCGACAAGCTCTTGGCAGAGTTTTATGAACTGGAAGCAGAACTACAGACTCTCTTGGAGGAACTCAAACATGACTAGGATGAAAGAGAGTGGTATCGACTGGATCGGACAAATACCAGAAGAGTGGGAAGTTGATTTCGTTAATCATATTTTTGAAGAACACAAGCAAAAAAATAAAGGTAATAAAGAAAAAAATCTATTATCGCTAAGTTACGGTCATATTATCCGAAAATCTATAGATACTTCTTTTGGACTTTTACCAGAATCATTTGATACTTATAATATTATTCAAAGAGGAGATATTGTTTTACGTCTGACTGACTTACAAAATGATAAAAGAAGTCTTCGTGTTGGACTTGCAAGAGAAAATGGTATTATAACTTCAGCTTATTTAACATTACGCTTAAAAAATATATGTTGTAGTGATAGCTATATGTATTATCTATTACACACGTATGATATTTGTAAAGTTTTTTATAACTTTGGTGGTGGAGTTAGACAAGGTGGAACTTGGTCAGATATTTATAAAATGGAGTTATTAATTCCCCCAAAAAATGAACAACAAAAAATTTCTGATTTCCTTGATAAGAAAACAGCACAGTTGGATAAGGTAAAAGCCCTATTGGGAGAGCAGATTCAAAAACTTAAAGACTACCGTGCTAGCCTGATTTATGAAACCGTCACAAAAGGACTGGATAAAACAGTCCCAATGAAAGATTCAGGTATCGACTGGATCGGACAGATACCAGAAGAGTGGGAAGTAAGTAAATTAGAACAGTATGTAGATATATTTGGAAGAATAGGTTTTAGAGGATACACTACAAATGATATTGTTAACGAAGGGGAAGGAGCTATTTCATATAGTCCCTCAAATATAATTGACTATAGTGTGATAGATAATAATAATACTTATATTTCGTGGAGTAAGTATGATGAGTCTCCGGAAATCCAAATTAAAACTGGTGATGTCTTGTATGTAAAGACAGGATCTAGTTATGGAAAAGCTGGAATTGTCAATAAGCTTTCAAATAAAGCAACGATAAATCCTCAATTGGTAGTTCTAAAACCTAAAAAAAATACAGATTCACGCCTAATTAATTATTTTTTGAACAGTTCTGTAGGAAAGGATCAAAGTGAGTTAATAGTCGGAGGGAGTACAATTCCAACTATTACACAAGAAAGTATAAAAAAAATGATATTCCCCAAAATGTCTTTCGAAGAACAACAAAAAATTGCTGATTTTCTAGATAAGAAAACTATTCAAATTGATAAATTAATTCAAATCAAGAACCAACAAATTGAAAATATTAATAAACAACGACAAACTCTTATTTATGATTATGTAACAGGGAAGAGGAGGGTGTAGGATTGCTATTTGGAACTGATTTAAAATTTCGTTTAGCTTACTTTTTTACCGCATTTTTTCCAGCATTTTTATTGATTTATTTTTCATTAGTAGACATTCATCAATTTTTATTGAAAGAGACCGAGTCGCTCCCCTGTTACTTAAGTAGAAACTTGTGGATTCTTGGGATGTTATTAGTGTTAGTTTTTTTAATGCTAATATCAATTTCCAGTATACGTGGATATATAAACGGACGGAGGAGTGAAGAAAACATTGTTAAAAATATTGTTTTAAATTTTAATGTATCTAAGGTCACGTTGAAAAATATTTCTCAAGGTAAAGTAATTGATATTCAAGATGGACCAAAAGTAAATCCGGGATTCATATCTTTTGTGTCGTCAACTATTGTACCTTCTTTAGTATTAAAATTTATGAATGGAGTTAGTGCTCTAGTAGCAATTGTAATTATCGTTTTCTTTTTTGTGATATTAATGCTTAGTAATGATATTTTTCCAAACTTGATATTACCTATTTTTGGAATCAATTTACTAGTAACAAAAGATAACTACAATATATTTTTCTTTCGAAAAGACTCGGCTGCATTTTCTGGTGTGAAAAAAATTTGTACTCTAGGAAACACTGGTACAATGGCAAGAACATTTGTTTTTTTTGATCAAGAAGTATTAAACGATGAAATAGGAGAGTAGAATGGTAGAAATATATGCAATTGGCTGGCAGGCTGGACGAGGTAAGTCACCCGGGAAATTGAAAAATTTTCGAAAAGTTATCTCAGATGAAGCTAGTAATTATATAGATAATATTCAATTTGCTAATAATCAAAATTCTGAGAAATTAACTTTAAGAGAAAAATTTGAAGAATCAATTGAGTCATTACAAAATGTTGAAACGAATGGGAATAATACTGAAGTTCCATTTTATAGAAAGGTTGATGGGAGTCTCCAGTCTGAAACAGATAGAATTCAATCAGTCTCATCACAATTAGAACCAGCTTTACCTTCTCTAACGGAATTTGAAGATATACGATTATTTCTAGTTTATGAAGAAAATGATGGTGTACAGTACAAATATTTTTTGAAATCAATTCGAGCTGCGAAATTACAAACTAGATTTATTGCTACTTTGACTTCTGGTAAAGTTAGAATAGTTGATATAGAAAAAGATGAGGGGAGAAGTCTTCCGTTCATCATAAGTTATGCTGAAAAAACTGAAAACAATGAAACTGAACAATATATCTTTGATGTTCAGGATTATGAAATTATGTTTGGTTTAAATGAGACGAAAATAATAACAGCTGAAGAGAATTATGAGAAATTTTTATCTCATAATGATGAAGAGCCACTGTTTAAATTATCGACGGATTTTAAAGTGAAAGTATCTGATGAAGAATATGAAAAAATAAAAGCTAAATTAAAAAGTCATCGTAAATTGATTAATTTGCTTGCAAAATATAATGATGAAGCATCAAGCTATGAATGGGAATGTGTAAAGAGAGCAAATGAATTATCAGAACAGTTTTTTCAAACACCTTTTACTTTTAATGAAGAAAGTAAAGAGATATATCTAACAGCAGAGTCTCTTGAGGCCTTTATTTCTGTGATTACCAATGCAAAGAAATTGGGTATTGCTAAAAATGAATACGAGGATTCACTTGCAGATAAACGTCAGAAAGATAAAAAAGATAATATTGAAGTACAATAAAATATCTGCTTTTTATTGTGTTATCATTTTTAGATTTTAAGAAATTCATTGTAAACTTTAAATTTGTATTATAACGAAATTTTAATTGAATTATAGAAAAAGAAAGTGAGAAACTATGGCAAATTTGGGCTTAAAGGAGCGCTATGATTTCCAGCAGTGGATTATCAAAGACTTGAAAGAAAAAAATGGCTATATTCAGCGGGACGCTACTTGCTACGATCCTAGATTAGCCATGGATGTGGAACTCCTGTGGGATTTTTTGATGGAGACCCAGGAGGAGACCATGGACTATCTCCTTAAAAAGCTTAGCAAGGAGACAATCGTCAATCTGATTAATAAAGAAATCGTCAAGGGTGGCTTTTTATTCGCCTTGAAAGAAGGAGTTTTTATTGAAAATAAACAACTTCGTCTTCTTTATCGTAAACCTGCTACTAGTTTTAATGAAAAAGCTGTTCAGCAATACCAAGCCAATTGTCTATCTATTATGGAAGAAGTGGTTTATGAGGAGAGCGACCGCATTGACCTTGTTATCTTTATCAATGGATTAGCACTATTTGCTATAGAGCTTAAGTTTAATCCCAGTGGTCAGTCTGTTCAGGATGCCATCAAGCAGCTCAAGGGACGCAATTCTAAGAATCGTCTTTTCCGTTTTGAACAGGGAGTCTTGGCTTCCTTTGCAGTGGATACCCTAGAAGTCTATATGACGACGCAATTGAAAGGACAAGAAACCTATTTTCTACCTTTTAATGTGGGGAAAGGGGAAGGTATTGAAATGGGAAGTGGCAACCCTCACAACCCTGATGGTGTCGATACAGACTACTTGTGGCTTGATGTCTTGACCAAGGATAGTATTCTCCAGTTAATAGAGAGTTTTATCTTTTTTGAGATGGATAAGCATAAAAAGAAGACCCTGATTTTCCCGAGATACCATCAGCGAAGGGCAGTTAGCCGTCTCCTAGAGGACATGAAAGTCAACCATACTGACAGTAATTATCTGATTCAGCATTCGGCTGGTTCAGGTAAAACCAATACCATAGCATGGTTGGCTCATAGTTTGGTATCGCTCCATGATGAACAAAATCAAAATATTGTGGATACTGTATTAATCGTTACAGACCGTATCGTAGTTGACCGTCAATTACAAGAAGCGGTCAAGGAAATCTCCCACAAGCCTGGAGTGGTCAAGGTAATGGGCGACAAAGAAACCTCCAGTGACTTGGCAGATGCGATAGCAGGAAATACAAAAATCATAGCTACGACGATTCATAAGTTTGCCCAGATCAACCAATCCAACTGGATGTCTGTAGGGAACACTGCGAAAAAGAAATTTGCCATCCTGATTGATGAAGCTCACAGTTCAACGACAGGATCCTATATGAGTTCGGTTAGTCAAGTCTTGACAGAAACAGATACAGAAGATGGAACTATCGATGAGATTCAAGAAGTAAGTGTTGCGGATGCTATCGAGCAGGAGATTGCTCGGACAGGTAAGCAGGACAATGTCTCAATCATTGCCTTCACCGCAACTCCAAAGGCGACAACTCTACAGCTATTTGGTACAACCCAAGCAGATGGTTCTAAAGCACCTTTTGATGTTTATAGTATGAAGCAAGCTATCGAGGAAGGTTTTATTCTAGATGTTTTAGATAACTATACGACTTATAAGACCTATTACAAGCTCAATAAAGCAGTCGAAGAAGATCCTGAGCTAAAAACGACTCTTGCTAAGCGTAAGATTGCAAAGTTTGTAGAATTATCTGATGAAAATATCAATCAAAAGGTTGAAATTATCATGGATCACTTTATCAGTCATGATATTATGGCTGAATTAGGTGGTCAAGGTAAGGCTATGATTGTGACCTCGGGTCGTGAGGCAGCAGTTAAGTATCAATTGGCCTTTCAAAAGTACTTCAAAGACCACAGTATCACTAGTATTGGAACCCTGATTGCCTTTTCTGGCAAGGTTGATTACCAAGGTAGTGAATATACTGAGTCGCAAATGAATCAGGTCAAGGAAGATTACTTGAAAGATCATTTTGATACGGAGGACTACCAAATCCTGATTGTGGCAAATAAGTATCAGACAGGGTTTGACCAACCCAAACTGGTTGCTATGTATGTGGATAAAAAGTTGCGAAGTGTTGCTGCGGTGCAAACATTGTCTCGTTTGAATCGTATCTATAGAGGATACAACAAGAAGACCTTTATCCTTGATTTTAAAAATACTTATGACGATATTCGCTCAGCTTTTTCTCCCTACTACCGTGAGACTATTTTAGCAGATACAGTCACACCTAGTGATGTCTTGATCTTGGATCGGAAAATTGATGAGTATGGTATCTTGGACAGTAATGTTGTTCATGAGTTTAATCAATTCTTATACCAAGAAAAGAGAAACAGCAGAGAAAAGCAAAAGATGGTTTCTCTGTTAAATCAAGGTTATGATAGAGTTAGACGGTTTGATGAGAAAGAACAACTTTCTATTCGAAAGGTTATTCGAGGTTTTCTTAGAATGTATACTTTCTTGATTCAGGCAACTGCTTATCAAAATGAAGTTCTACACGAACGTTATAATTATCTGCAAAGTCTTGTCAAGATGATTGATGTTCGCATTGGAGGAGATGATTTTACAATCGCAGATAAAATCGTAGTGGACTATATGAAACATAAGCAAACAGGTTCCTTCAGGTCAGTTTCTGAATTGGAATATCATCCAGAGTTAATACTTACCAAGCCAAGTACTGGAGGTGTTACGACTGACCAGGAGAAGCGTTTATCTGAAATCTTAGATGAAATTAACGAACAGTTGGATTTGGATATTGATCACCAAGTCGGTCTAAGTGGAGCGGTATCCATTCGTGAATTGATGAAAAAGAATCCGAGACTAAAGCAGTCTGCTCGTGTCAACTCTAGAGAAGACTTCGTTTTTGCTTTTGAAGAAGAGATTGACAATGCTCTTATAGAAGGATACTCTCAGAGTCAAGATTTATTTGGTGCTCTATTAAATAATGATTCTTTCAAGAAGAGATTAGCAGATATATTTATTGATGATGTATTCAAAAGTTTGAAGGGATCCGAAGAAGTGTAATCCTAAAATTCAGACTCATTTCCCCAAAACATATTCTATTTTAGGTTTGTGAAAATCACTTTTTTATGGTAGAATGTAAAAGAATGTATGTCATTCGGAATAACAATAAAATGAGGTAAAAACATGGAAATCATGTCGCTTGCGATTGCTGTTTTTGCCGTCATCATTGGTTTAGTCATTGGATATGTCAGCATCTCAGCTAAGATGAAATCATCTCAGGAAGCTGCAGAGTTGATGCTTTTAAATGCTGAACAAGAAGCAACTAATTTACGTGGACAAGCTGAACGTGAAGCAGATTTACTTGTTAATGAAGCTAAACGTGAAAGCAAGTCTCTTAAAAAAGAAGCACTATTGGAGGCCAAAGAAGAAGCCAGAAAATACCGTGAAGAAGTGGACGCTGAATTTAAATCAGAACGTCAAGAACTCAAACAAATCGAAAGTCGTTTGACAGAGAGAGCTACTAGCCTCGACCGTAAGGACGATAATTTGACGAGTAAAGAACAAACACTTGAACAAAAAGAACAAAGTATTTCTGATAGAGCGAAAAACCTTGATGCGCGTGAAGAGCAATTAGAGGAAGTCGAAAGACAAAAAGAAGCAGAGCTAGAGCGTATTGGTGCTCTGTCTCAGGCAGAAGCACGAGATATTATCTTGGCACAGACAGAGGAGAACTTGACCAAGGAGATTGCCAGTCGCATTCGTGAAGCTGAGCAAGAGGTCAAGGAACGTTCTGACAAGATGGCCAAGGACATCTTGGTTCAAGCTATGCAACGTATCGCTGGTGAGTATGTGGCGGAGTCAACAAACTCAACGGTTCATCTGCCAGACGATACTATGAAGGGACGTATTATTGGTCGTGAAGGTCGTAACATTCGTACCTTTGAAAGTTTGACAGGGGTCGATGTGATTATCGACGATACACCAGAAGTGGTGACCTTGTCAGGATTTGATCCAATTCGTCGTGAGATTGCCCGTATGACTATGGAAATGTTGCTCAAAGATGGTCGTATTCATCCAGCTCGTATCGAAGAGTTGGTTGAGAAAAACCGTCAAGAGATTGACAATAAAATCCGTGAATATGGTGAGGCTGCTGCTTATGAGATTGGTGCGCCAAACCTTCATCCAGACTTGATGAAGATTATGGGACGTTTGCAGTTTCGTACCTCATATGGACAAAATGTCTTGCGCCATTCGATTGAGGTTGCTAAGTTGGCTGGTATTATGGCCAGCGAACTTGGTGAAAATGCGGCTCTTGCCCGTCGTGCTGGGTTCCTTCACGATATCGGAAAAGCTATTGACCGCGAGGTTGAAGGTAGCCACGTTGAAATCGGTATGGAATTAGCCCGTAAGTACAAGGAACACCCAGTTGTGGTTAATACGATTGCTAGTCACCACGGCGATGTTGAAGCTGAGAGCGTCATTGCAGTGATCGTCGCAGCAGCAGATGCTTTGAGCGCAGCCCGTCCAGGTGCTCGTAGTGAGTCTCTTGAAAGCTATATCAAGCGTCTTCATGATTTGGAAGAAATTGCTAACGGCTTTGAAGGAGTGCAAACTAGCTTTGCCCTTCAAGCAGGTCGTGAAATCCGCATCATGGTCAATCCAGGACAAATCAAGGACGACAAAGTCACAATCTTGGCTCACAAAGTTCGTGAGAAAATTGAAAACAATCTCGATTACCCAGGAAATATCAAGGTAACCGTGATTCGCGAGCTTCGTGCAGTAGATTATGCTAAATAAATAAGAAAGAGCAGTTGAAAAATTACTGCTTTTTTGTTACACTAGATAGAAAGACTGTAGAAGGATAGTTTGCGCAAAATGCTACTATCTGAAGGGAAATCTTATTTTATTTTTACAGACTGACTAAAAGGAGACACAATGGCAGACCGAGGCTTACTAATCGTTTTTTCTGGTCCTTCAGGGGTTGGAAAAGGAACGGTTAGAAGAGAGATTTTTGAGAGTTCTGAAAACCAATTTCAATACTCTGTATCGATGACGACACGCGCACAACGTCCTGGAGAAGTGGACGGTGTTGACTATTTCTTCCGTACTCGCGAAGAGTTTGAAGAGCTGATTCGTCAAGGACAGATGTTGGAATATGCAGAATATGTCGGTAACTACTATGGAACTCCTCTGACCTATGTCAATGAAACCTTGGACAAGGGAATCGATGTTTTCCTTGAAATTGAAGTTCAGGGTGCTCTCCAGGTTAAGAAAAAGGTTCCAGATGCTGTCTTTATCTTCCTGACACCACCAGATTTGGATGAATTGCAAGATCGTTTGGTAGGACGTGGAACAGATAGTGCAGAAGTGATTGCCCAACGAATCGAAAAGGCCAAGGAAGAAATTGCCCTCATGCGTGAGTATGATTATGCGATTGTCAACGATCAGGTGCCCCTAGCTGCTGAGCGTGTCAAACGTGTGATTGAAGCAGAGCACTTCCGTGTGGATCGTGTCATTGGTCACTATCAGGAGATGTTACCAAAGTCTCCAACTACCCGATAAAATTTAGAAAATAGGTACAAGCAAATGATGTTAAAACCCTCTATTGATACCTTGCTCGACAAGGTACCTTCAAAATATTCACTCGTAATCTTGGAAGCAAAACGTGCCCACGAATTGGAAGCAGGTGCGCCAGCAACTCAAGGTTTCAAGTCTGAAAAATCAACTCTTCGCGCTTTAGAAGAAATCGAATCAGGAAACGTTACAATTCACCCAGATCCAGAAGGAAAACGTGAAGCTGTGCGTCGCCGTATCGAAGAAGAAAAACGCCGCAAAGAAGAAGAAGAAAAGAAAATCAAAGAGCAAATCGCTAAAGAAAAAGAAGATGGTGAAAAAATTTAAGGTTGGGGGGACTCAATCTTATTTTTTCTATTGTAAGAATGTACTGACAAGGAGGAGGTGAGAAGATGGCTATAGCCAAGATTATTGTAGATGTGCCCTTGATGCAGACGGACCAGCCCTATAGTTACAGGATTCCTGAGGAATTTGAGGGAATGCTGGAAGTTGGGATGCGAGTCCATGTGCCTTTTGGTAAGGGTAATCGCTTGATTCAAGGAATTGTTCTTGGTTTGGAGTCCCAATCAGATGGAGAAGAGATGGAGCAAGATTTAAAAGATATTGCTGAGGTGTTGGATTTTTCTCCTGTTCTCACGCAAGAACAACTCTGGCTGGCTGAGGAGTTACGTAAGTCTGTTTTTTCTTATAAAATCTCCATCTTAAAAGCCATGTTGCCGGGATTTCTGAACTCCAGCTATGACAAGATTCTCTATCCTCTGGAAGGTTTGAGTCAGGAAGACCGAGTGCGTCTGTTTGGTTCAGAAGACTCGCTTGCCTTTTCTTCACTAGACCTTGCCAAACAAGCTGAAATGATGCGTTTGACTAGAAAAGGTCTGCTTGGTCTGGAATATCAGGCGGTCGATCAAAAGAAGGTCAAGACCCAGTCATGGTATGAGGTGAATCTTGCTCGATTAGAAGGTGTCGAGATCTCTACACGCGCCAAGAAAAAGTTAGAACTGAGAGACTATTTGCTGTCTCATCCTGAGAGTGCTTCTTTGGCTAGTTTGCTAGAGTTCTATTCGAGGGAGCAAGTTAACTTCTTTGTGGAACAAGGTGCTGTGACCATAGTCCAAAAGGAAGTGCAACGCTCGGCTGCTTATTTTGAAGGAATTGAAGCAAGTCAGCCTTTGGAGTTGAATCCAGAGCAAAGACAGGCGCGTGATATGGTTGTCAGTGCTATTGGTAGTCATCAGCCTCCCTTCCTCCTTCAAGGGATTACGGGAAGTGGGAAGACCGAGGTTTACTTGCAGATTATCCAAGGAGCCTTGGACAAGGGCAAGACAGCTATTTTGCTGGTGCCTGAGATTTCCTTGACTCCACAGATGACGGAGCGTTTTATTGCTCGTTTCGGTGAGAAAGTGGCCATTCTTCACTCAGGCCTGTCCAATGGTGAAAAGTACGACGAATGGCGCAAGGTGGAGCGCGGCGATGCTCAAGTTGTTGTTGGTGCTAGGTCGGCCATCTTTGCCCCCCTGAAAAATCTAGGTGTCATGATTATTGATGAGGAGCATGAAGCGACTTATAAGCAAGACAGCAATCCCCGTTACCATGCCAGAGAGGTGGCTATTTTACGGGCCCAGTATAATCAAGCAGCCCTGGTGCTTGGTTCAGCAACACCAAGTCTGGAAAGTCGTGCGCGGGCTGGAAAAGGCGTCTATCAACACTTACGTCTGACCCAACGGGCCAATCCTTTGGCCACCATTCCCGAGGTTCAGGTAATTGATTTTCGGGACTATATCGGACAAAACGAGACGTCAAATTTTACGCCCCCTTTGCTTGAAGCTATTCAGGACCGTCTGGCTAAAAAAGAGCAGGTGGTTCTCATGCTCAATCGCCGTGGTTATTCTAGCTTTGTTATGTGTCGGGAGTGTGGGACGGTGGATACTTGTCCCAACTGTGATATTTCCTTGACCTTGCACATGGATACCAAGACCATGAACTGCCATTATTGTGGTTTTTCGAAAGACATTCCTCAGGCCTGTCCTAACTGTAAGAGCCACAGTATTCGTTACTATGGAACAGGGACTCAAAAAGCTTATGACGAGCTGGCAGAGCTCTTTCCTCAGGCCCGCATTTTGCGGATGGATGTGGATACGACCCGTAAGAAAGGTAGTCACCAAGCTCTTCTTGACCAGTTTGGACGAGGAGAAGCGGATATCTTGCTTGGAACTCAGATGATTGCCAAGGGATTGGATTTTCCCAATGTAACCCTAGTAGGAGTTCTTAATGCGGATACAGCTTTGAATCTGCCTGATTTCCGTTCTTCTGAGAGAACCTTCCAGCTCTTGACTCAGGTGGCGGGTCGAGCAGGTCGGGCTGAAAAGGCTGGGCAGGTCTTGATTCAGTCTTACAATCCTCAGCATTATGCTATTCGATTTGCCAAGGATCAGGACTACGAAGGCTTTTATGCCTATGAAATGGGTATCAGACGACAACTCGGCTATCCACCTTACTATTTCACCATTGGCATTACCCTTTCTCACAAGAAAGAAGAAGAGGTGGTCAAACGTGCCTATGAAGTTATGAACATTTTGCGGTCAGGCTTGTCAGAGACCAGTAACATTCTCGGGCCAACGCCAAAACCCATCGCCCGTACCCACAACCTCTATCATTACCAGATTTTGATTAAATATCGTTTAGAAGATGAGCTAGGTTCGACCCTCAACCAGGTTCTGGCCTTGACTCAAGAACGGGAAAATAGTGAGCTCCGTCTCAGCATCGACCATGAGCCACAGCAATTTTTATAAGAAGGAGAAGATATGACAAAATTAATCTTTATGGGGACCCCCGACTTTTCAGCAACAGTCTTAAAAGGACTTTTGACAGATGAACGTTACGAAATTCTAGCAGTTGTAACCCAGCCAGACCGTGCTGTTGGCCGTAAAAAAGTAATCAAAGAAACTCCAGTCAAGCAGACTGCCAAAGAAGCAGGACTTCCTATCTACCAACCTGAAAAATTATCTGGAAGTCCAGAGATGGAAGCTATTATGAAGCTAGGAGCAGATGGAATTGTGACTGCTGCTTTTGGGCAATTTCTTCCAAGTAAACTTCTTGATAGCATGGACTTTGCGGTCAATGTTCACGCGTCACTCCTTCCTAAACACCGTGGTGGTGCGCCTATCCATTATGCCTTGATTCAAGGGGATGAGGAAGCTGGTGTGACCATTATGGAAATGGTTAAGGAAATGGATGCAGGAGATATGATTTCCCGTCGCAGCCTTCCGATTACCGATGAGGATAACGTCGGTACCTTATTTGAAAAATTAGCGATTGTAGGTCGTGATTTGCTTTTGGATACTCTACCGGCTTATATTGCTGGGGAAATCACACCTGAACCGCAGGATCCAATTCGGGTCACTTTCTCTCCAAATATCAAGCCAGAAGAAGAAAAACTGGACTGGAATAAAAGTAATCGTCAACTTTTCAATCAAATCCGTGGCATGAACCCGTGGCCTGTTGCCCATACTTTTCTCAAGGGAGATCGCTTTAAGATTTATGAAGCCCTAGCTGTAGAAGGTCAGGGTAATCCAGGTGAGATTCTCTCTATCGGTAAGAAAGAATTGATTGTCGCAACGGCAGAAGGGGCTCTATCCCTCCAACAAGTGCAGCCAGCTGGTAAACCTAAGATGGACATCGCTTCCTTCCTCAATGGAGTTGGACGGACATTGACTGTAGGAGAACGATTTGGTGACTAAAGTAGAAACGGCTAGAAGTTTAGCTCTAGCGGTATTAGAGGATGTTTTTATCAGTCAAGCATACTCAAATATCGCCTTAAATAAGCATCTCAAAGGGAGTCAACTTTCGGCAGCAGACAAGGGCTTGGTGACAGAGCTGGTCTATGGAACGGTAGCCCGTAAACTGACTCTGGAATGGTACCTATCCCACTTTATCGAAGACAGAGACCAGTTAGATAGTTGGCTTTATGTCCTTCTTCTCATGAGTGCCTACCAGCTCCGCTATTTGAACAAGATTCCAGACCATGCTGTGGTCAATGAAGCAGTAGAATTGGCCAAAGTCCGTAAAAAAGGCAGTGAAAAATTGGTCAACGCTGTCCTTCGTCGTATTCTACGTGAAGGATGGCCAGATATCACCAGCATCAAACGAAAAAACAAGCGTGACTCCATTGCATATTCCCTTCCGGTTTGGCTAGTTGCCAAGCTCAAGGAAGAATACGGAGAAGAGCGAGCGCAAGCTATCTTTGAAAGCCTTTTGGTGCGAAACAAGGCCAGTATCCGAGTGACTGATTTAAGTCGAAAAGAGGAAATCCAAGTCTTGTTGGAGGCTAGTGCTTCACCTTTGTCTGTTTCTGGTCTGGTTAAGGAGCAAGGCCACTTTGCGGGACATGACCTATTTTCAGAGGGAGCCATTACTATCCAAGACGAATCTAGTCAATTGGTTGCTCCGACGCTTGATTTACAAGGTGATGAGCAGATTCTAGATGCCTGTGCGGCTCCGGGTGGGAAAACAGCCCATATAGCCTCTTATCTCACGACAGGTCATGTTACTGCTCTGGACTTGTACGACCATAAGTTGGACTTAATCCAAGAAAATGCCCAACGTTTAGGAGTTGCAGATCGGATTCAAACGCAAAAATTGGATGCCAGAAAGGTACATGAGTTTTTTGGTCAGGATTCATTTGATAAGATTTTGGTAGATGCTCCCTGTTCAGGAATTGGTCTTCTGCGCCGCAAGCCAGACATCAAATACAATAAAGAAACGGCAGATTTCGCGTCCTTGCAGGAAATTCAGCTAGAAATATTAGGTAGTGTTTGTCAAACACTAGGCAAAGGTGGTATAATGACTTATAGTACCTGTACCATTGTCTCAGAGGAGAACTTTCAAGTCGTACAGGCATTTTTAGAAAGTCATCCTGAATTTGAGCAGGTAACACTAGAACATGAATGTAAGGATATCATGAAAGATGGCTGTATCCTCATCACACCTGAATTGTATGGAAGTGATGGATTCTTCATCAGTCAATTTCGCAAGATATCGGATTAGGAAGGAACTAACACATGGAAATTTCATTATTAACAGATGTTGGTCAGAAACGAACAAATAACCAAGACTATGTCAACCATTATGTCAATAGAGCTGGACGTACTATGATTATCCTAGCTGATGGTATGGGAGGTCATCGCGCAGGGAATATCGCTAGTGAGATGGCGGTAACAGACCTAGGTGTAGCTTGGGTGGATACTCAAATTGATACAGTTAATGAAGTGCGTGAATGGTTTGCTAACAACCTTGAGATTGAAAATCAAAAGATTAACCAATTGGGACAAGATGAAGCCTATAAAGGAATGGGTACAACCCTTGAGGCTGTAGCGATTATTGATAATCAGGCTATTTATGCTCACATCGGAGATTCTCGTATCGGTTTGATTCGTGGAGAAGAATACCACCAGTTAACGAACGACCATTCTTTGGTCAATGAATTGCTCAAGGCTGGTCAATTGACACCTGAAGAAGCAGCTAGCCACCCACAGAAAAATATTATTACTCAATCTATCGGTCAAAAAGACGAAATTCAGCCTGATTTCGGAATGATCACCCTCGAGCCAGGAGACTATCTCTTGCTTAATAGTGATGGCTTGACAAATATGATTTCAGGAAGTGAGATTTCTGATATTGTAACCAGCGATATTTCTTTGGCAGATAAGGCAGCGACCTTGATCCGTTTTGCTAATAATGCAGGTGGTTTAGACAACATCACAGTTGCCCTTATTGCTGTTAATGAGGAGGCGACAGAATGATCCAAATCGGCAAGATTTTTGCCGGGCGGTATCGAATTATCAAACAGATTGGTCGAGGAGGCATGGCAGATGTCTATTTGGCTAAGGATTTGATTCTAGACGGGGAAGAAGTGGCAGTGAAGGTCCTGAGGACCAACTACCAAACAGATCCTATTGCAGTGGCTCGTTTTCAGCGGGAAGCGAGAGCCATGGCGGATCTGGACCATCCTCATATCGTTCGGATTACAGATATCGGTGAAGAAGAGGGACAGCAGTATCTTGCAATGGAGTACGTTGCTGGATTAGACCTCAAACGCTATATCAAGGAACATCACCCTCTTTCAAATGAAGAAGCGGTTCGAATCATGGGACAAATCCTCTTGGCTATGCGCTTGGCCCATACTCGAGGAATTGTTCACAGAGATTTAAAACCTCAAAATATCCTTTTGACCTCAGATGGAACTGCCAAGGTTACAGACTTTGGGATTGCAGTAGCCTTTGCAGAGACGAGTCTAACTCAGACCAACTCAATGCTGGGTTCTGTGCATTATTTATCACCAGAGCAGGCGCGTGGTTCTAAAGCGACTGTACAGAGCGATATCTATGCCATGGGGATTATTTTCTATGAGATGTTGACTGGCCATATCCCTTACGATGGGGATAGTGCGGTAACCATCGCCCTCCAACATTTCCAGAAACCACTGCCGTCGGTTATAGCTGAAAATCCATCTGTACCTCAGGCTTTAGAGAATGTTGTTATCAAGGCAACTGCCAAGAAATTAACAGATCGCTACAAATCAGTTGCTGAGATGTATGTGGATTTGTCTAGCAGTCTATCTTACAATCGTCGCAATGAACCAAAGTTAGTCTTTGACGATGTGACTAAGGCAGACACCAAGACTCTTCCTAAAGTTCCACAAAGTACGCTGACTTCTATTCCTAAAGCTCCGGTACAAGAAGAACCTCCTCAAGTGAAGAAAGTGACTCCGCAGGTCGAAGAGCATGCGCCTACGCCAAAATTAAAGAAAAAGCGGAAGTTTAAAGCTCGATATTTGATTCTTTTGGCAAGTGTTCTATTAGTAGCTGCTTCTTTGATTTGGATTTTCTCTAGAACACCGGCAACAATTTCCATTCCGAATGTGGCCGGACAAACTGTGGCTGAAGCTAAAGAAGCTCTTAAAAAAGCTAATTTCGAAGCAGGCGAAGAAAAATCAGAAGCTAGTGATACAGTAGCAGAAGGACGTGTTATTCGAACGGATCCAGAAGCTGGTAGCGGCCGAAAAGAAGGAACCAAGGTCAATTTGATTGTTTCTTCTGGTAAGCAATCTTTCCAATTGAGTAATTATGTTGGTCGGAAATATACTGATGTTGTAGCTGAACTTAAGGATAAGAAGGTTCCTGAAAATCTCATTAAGATGGAAGAGGAAGAATCCAGTGAAAGTGAACCAGGAACGGTTCTAAGACAAACACCAGCAGCAGGAACTACGTATGACTTATCAAAGGCTAGTACGATTGTTTTAACAGTTGCTAAAAAGGTAACTAGTGTAACCATGCCGGGTTATATCGGTTCAAGTCTTGAATTCACTAAAAATAATTTGATTCAAATTGTTGGGGTGAAAGAGGCTAATATTGAAGTTGTTGAAGTGTCAACCGCTCCTGAAGGAACAGCAGAAGGAAATGTTGTGGATCAGATTCCAAAAGCGGGTGGAAAAATTGATTTAGCCAGCACACGTATTAAAATTTCGATTTATAAACCCAAAACACCACCATCAAGTTCCTCTTCAACGTCAGTTCAACGTGGTAACCAAGGTTCACCTACTACTCCAAATCAAGGGAATCAACAAGGTGGCCAGCAAGGAAATCAACAAGGAACGGTTCCTACTCCGAGTCAACCAAATAGTGAAGGAAACCACGAAAATTCTCGTGATTAAACGAATCTTTGTCATGATTTCATGACAAAGATTTTTTTTGAGTCCGGATTTGTGATAGAATAGAAGGAGTTGATAAAAGGAGGAACGCATGGAAGAATCAAGAGAATTAAATGCCGTTATCGATGTGATTATGTTAGCTGGAACCATTCTTCTCAAAAGTGGCTCAGAGATTCATCGTGTAGAAGATACCATGATCCGTATTGCGCATTCACAGGGGATTGTGGATTGCAATGTTCTGGCTATGCCTGCCGCAATCTTTTTCTCAATTGAAAATACCAATATTTCGCGTATGAAGCGCGTGACTTCCTCTTCTTATAACATTGAAAAAGTCTGCGATGTGAACCAGATTTCTCGTCAACTGGTTGGGGGGCAGATTGATTTAGAGACAGCCTTCAAGCAATTAAAGGCCTTGCAAGCCCAGCCCCTTCCTTATACTAAGTTGCAGGTAACTTTGGCTGCGACCTTTAGTGCTCCTTTCTTTTCAATTATGTTTAGTGGAAATATCTACGACGCACTTGGGGCAGGAGTGGCTACCTTATTTGGTTTTGCCTTTTCCCTCTATGTGGAGAAGTTTATCCGAATTCCCTTTGTGACGGCCTTTGCTGGAGCCTTTGTCTTTGGGATGATTGCCCAGTTTTGGGCTCGCTACACAGGTTTTCCTTCAACGGCAGATTTGATTATAGCTGGTGCAGTCATGCCGTTTGTACCAGGGATTGCCTTGACCAATGCGGTTCGTGATATTATGACCAACCACATAAACTCTGGTATGAGTAAGATGTTTGAATCCCTGCTCATTACCCTTGCTTTAGGGGCGGGAACTTCTGTCGCCTTGGTATTGATGAATTAATATGACACTAACAACCTTTTTATTACAAGCAGTAGCAAGTCTTCTTGCTATTATCACTTTTTTAATCGTACTCAATGTGCAACGCTCTATGCTCTTACCTGGAGGGATTTTGGGCATGGCTGTCTGGCTAATCTATCTCTTGCTCAAGGAACCGACCAATGTTATTGTGGCTACTTTTATTGCAGCCATTATCGGTTCTTGTGTCAGCCAGATTTTAAGTATTCTTTATAAGACACCTGCTGTGGTCTTTATCTTGGCCATCTTGGCACCTCTGGTTCCGGGTTATCTTTCCTATCGGACAACTGCCTTTTTTGTGACAGGGGATTACAATCATGCCATTGCGAGTGCTACCTTGGTTGTCATGTTGGCTCTGGTAATCTCTATTGGAATGGCTAGTGGAACAGTAATTCTCAGATTTTATTCCTACTTAAGAAAACAGCATAAAAGTTAGAATAATAAGCGACTTGATTTGGTGAGTCAAGTCTTTTTTCTCTCTTTTACTGCCATTTGTGATAAAATAGTATAGAACGATTTTTTACAATGAATGATAAAACAGAGGTAAATATGACAATCGGTATTGATAAGATTGGTTTTGCGACCAGTCAATATGTCTTGAAATTACAAGACTTAGCAGAAGCGAGGGGAATTGACCCTGAAAAATTAAGTAAAGGACTCTTGCTCAAGGAATTGAGTATTGCGCCCCTAACTGAGGATATCGTGACCTTGGCGGCCAGTGCAAGTGATTCTATTTTAACTGAGCAAGAGAGACAAGAAATTGACATGGTCATTGTAGCTACTGAGTCAGGAATTGACCAAAGTAAAGCTGCAGCCGTCTTTGTGCATGGTTTGCTGGGCATCCAGCCCTTTGCTCGTAGTTTCGAGATTAAAGAAGCCTGCTATGGAGCGACAGCTGCCCTTCATTATGCCAAATTACATGTGGAAAATTCTCCAGAGTCCAAGGTATTGGTCATTGCTAGTGATATTGCCAAGTACGGTATTGAAACTCCAGGAGAACCCACTCAGGGTGCTGGAAGTGTGGCTATGTTAATTACACAAAATCCACGCATTATGGCCTTTAATAATGACAATGTGGCTCAGACTCGTGACATCATGGATTTCTGGCGTCCAAATTACTCAACAACCCCTTATGTAAATGGTGTTTATTCTACCCAGCAATACTTGGATAGTTTGAAAACGACTTGGCTTGAATATCAAAAACGCTACCAGCTTACTTTGGATGATTTTGCAGCTGTTTGCTTCCACTTGCCTTATCCTAAATTAGCCTTAAAAGGCTTGAAAAAAATCATGGATAAGAGCCTGCCTCAAGAGAAAAAAGACCTCTTGCAAAAGCATTTTGAACAGTCTATTCTCTACAGTCAAAAGGTGGGGAATATCTATACAGGTTCCCTCTTCCTTGGGCTTCTGTCTCTCTTGGAAAATACAGATAGCCTGAAGGCTGGAGATAAAATTGCCCTTTATAGTTACGGAAGTGGGGCTGTGGCTGAGTTCTTCAGTGGTGAATTGGTTGAAGGATATGAAGCTTATTTGGATAAAGACCGCTTTAACAAGCTCAACCAACGAACTGCCCTGTCTGTTGCAGACTATGAAAAAGTCTTCTTTGAGGAAGTAGAGTTAGATGAAACAAATTCTGCCCAGTTTGCTGGCTATGAAAATCAAGATTTTGCCTTGGTTGAAATTGTTGACCACCAACGCCGTTATAGCAAGGTTGAAAAATAATGAAGATAAGTTGGAATGGATTTTCTAAAAAATCATACCAAGAGCGCCTTGAGCTGTTAAAAGCTCAGGCGCTCCTTAGTCCTGAAAAACAAACCAGTCTGGAGCAGGATGAACAAATTAGCGTGACTGTCGCAGACCAGCTGAGTGAGAATGTGGTGGGAACTTTTTCTTTACCTTATTCGCTGGTCCCAGAGGTCCTCGTCAACGGTCAGGAATACACAGTTCCCTATGTGACAGAAGAACCGTCCGTGGTTGCTGCGGCCAGCTATGCAAGTAAAATCATCAAGCGAGCAGGCGGTTTTACTGCTCAAGTTCATGAGCGCCAGATGATTGGGCAGGTAGCCCTTTATCAAGTTGCTAATCCTGAACAAGCGCAAGAGAAAATTGCCAGCAAGAAAGCCGAACTCTTGGAACTTGCCAATCAAGCCTATCCTTCTATCGTTAAACGTGGAGGTGGGGCGCGTGATTTGCATGTAGAACAGATAAAAGGCGAAACAGACTTCCTTGTTGTTTATCTCCATGTTGATACCCAAGAAGCCATGGGAGCCAATATGCTCAACACCATGCTGGAAGCCTTGAAACCAGTCTTAGAAGAACTCAGTCAGGGACAGAGTCTTATGGGAATCCTGTCTAATTACGCGACCGATTCTCTGGTGACAGCAAGCTGTTGTATCGCCTTTCGATACTTGAGCCGCCAAAAGGATCAAGGACGAGAATTTGCGGAGAAGATAGCCTTGGCTAGCCAGTTTGCGCAGGCTGATCCTTATCGAGCTACTACCCACAATAAAGGGATTTTTAATGGTATTGATGCCATTTTGATTGCCACTGGTAATGACTGGCGTGCCATCGAAGCCGGGGCTCATGCCTTTGCAAGTCGAGATGGCCGTTATCAAGGTCTTAGCTCTTGGCGTCTAGACTTGGAGACAGAAGAATTGGTCGGTGAGATGAGCCTGCCCATGCCTGTGGCGACCAAGGGCGGCTCTATCGGTCTCAACCCTCGTGTAGCCCTCAGTCATGAACTACTGGGAAATCCTTCTGCCAAAGAATTAGCCCAGCTTATCGTGTCTATCGGGCTTGCTCAAAATTTTGCTGCCCTCAAAGCCTTGGTGAGTACAGGGATTCAGCAAGGCCACATGAAATTGCAGGCTAAATCCTTGGCACTTCTCGCAGGTGCTAGTGAATCTGAAGTTGCTCCCCTAGTAGAGCGCCTTATTGCAGATAAAACCTTTAACTTAGAGACTGCCCAGCGTTATCTAGAAAACTTAAGATCATAAAAAAACTCAGACGAATTGGTCTGAGTTTTCTTGTGCTTAAATACTTTTTCCAGGTAATAGTGTAACTGGTAAAAAGTAGCCTGTTGTGGCAACTTCCTTGCCTTCAATCTTTTGCAAGAGGAGGTCAACAGTGAGGCAGGCAATCTCTTCCAAAGGTTGCTTCACAGTCGTCAAATGAGGATAGTAATTCTCGATAAAGTAGGTACCATCGTAGCCGATGACTTTGAGCTCTTCTGGTACAGAAATGCCCAGTTCCTGAGCGATTTTAATGACCAGAATAGCTGTTAAGTCATCTGAAGCAAAGATGGCATCTGGCTTTTGTCGAGTCAAGATATTCTTGATTTCCATTTCTTTTCTGACCGGAGAAAAGTCACTGGAGACATTGATAATAGGTGCTTTGGGGAGAACAGATGCAAAGCCAGCGTGGCGTAGCCCAGTTGGCGAATTGGAATTGTCATTCCCTGTAATCATGATGATAGACTGGGCACCTGTCTTGACTAAGGTCTGGGCTGCGAGAACCCCACCAGCGTAGTTGTCAGAGGAGACGACAGGAATATCTGGTGACAGATTTCGGTCAAAGGAAATAATTGGTGCCGTCACACGATTGTAGTCTTCGATTCCCAAGTTGTGACTACCAGAAATGATGCCGTCTACCTGATTGGCTTCCAACATTTCGATGTATTCACGTTCCTTCTCAGAGTTATGCTCGCTGTTGCAGATGATGGTTTTGTAACCATTTTTGAAGAGTTGGTGCTCCAGCTTATCAATCAATTCTGCATAGAAAACGTTAGAAATATTGGGGAAAATCAAGCCGATTAACTTAGCTGATTTTCCTTGCAGACTACGAGCTAGGTTGTTGGGTTTATAGCCCAATTCCCGCATGGCTTCATTGACCTTTTGAATGGTTTTTTCAGATAGATAACCCTTTTTATTGATAACCCGAGAAACGGTAGTAGGGCTGACGCCTGCAAGTTTGGCGACATCAGTTAGTTTTGCGACCATAATCTAATTCATAGTAAGTTCCAGTTGGGTTTCCAGATTTAATCAGGATACCATTTTGGTCTGCATGTGGGAAGACACGACCAGAAAATACTTTTTCTCCTTTATTGATGAAAATTTCAAAGACAGAGTTATCGATGAAGATTGTAGCAGTAGTAGCTTGATTGTTGATAGGGCAAGAACGTGTAGTTCCAAATTCTTGGGCATACTGTTCACCAGCCTGGCTACGATCTACTGTCACTTGACCATTTACAAGGTCAAAGTTGATGGAAAGTCCCTTGCCTTCTTTATCAGCAAGTAAGACAATCTCGCTCCGGCTATTGGCTTCCAAGTTGAGTTCGAGTTCGTAAGTGTTATTCGTTTGGGCACGGTTTGAGAAGGCTTCTTCAGTAGCACGAAGGTCCTTGATAGCTGCTACTGGATATTGGTAGAGCTTGCCGTCTTTGATAGTGAGTTCCTTGACCAAAGAGAAGGTTCCTTGGTGATCAAAACGGTCAGATGGGTAAGAAACATCTGGTAAACCAAGCCAGCTAACAGCTAGAGCACGTCCATCAGGAGCGTTGAAGGCTTGAGTAGCATAGGCTTCGAAACCATAGTCCATGTTTTGAAGTTGAGACACATCTACCATTTTGGCATTTTCAGGGTCAAAGGAAGCCCCAATCTTATACATATTTGGATAGATATTATTGTAGTCTAGAACTTTCTTATCCAATCCCTGTGGGCAGTAGAGGAGGACAGGTTGCTCCCCTATAAAGACCAGATTTGGGCATTCCATCATGTAGGCAGTGCGGTCGTTAGCAAAGTCAAGGTCACCAACTACTTGCCAGTTTGTGTAGTCGTTGTCTACAGCCTTATAAAGACGGACGAAGCCTTTTTTCTCCAAGTCTTGACCACCCACGATGGCATAGTATTGACCTTTAAAGTTAAAAATTTGCGGATCACGGAAGTGGTCAGTAGAGTCAGCTGGCTGGTCAATCAAGATTTCGTCAATCTTGCTAATCTTGCCATCCTTATCTATCAAAGCTCCAATCTGGTACGGGTGACGGATCCAGTTTTCATCGCGGACATTTCCTGTATAGAATAGGAACAAGTTATCGCCAAACTGCATGGCAGAACCAGAGTAGGCACCGTGGCTATCTAATGGAGTATCTGGTAAAACTTTGATTCCAGTTTCTTTAAAGTGAATCAAATCATCACTTTCTAGCTGTGCCCAAGATTTCAAACCGTGGGCTGCACCAAAAGGAAAATTCTGGTAAAAGAGGATCCACTTGCCATCAAAGTAAGAAAAGCCATTTGGGTCGTTGAGAAGTCCTGTTTTTGGCTCAACATGGTAATGAGTATGCCATGGAGATTGTGCCATATTTTCTTTAATATTTTGAATTTCTTCTTGCGTCCAATCTTGATAGAGTCTGTAACGACGCTCAGTTGTCCATTCCATTCATTCATTCCTCCAAAAATCTTATCACTTTTAATAGTAACCGTTTTCGATAAAAAATGCAAGCCTTTTATGTTAAAAAAGAGAAAAAACTGTCAAACGTTTATCACAAATAAAATAAGAAAATCAATCAACTTTTCAAGAAAATATGAAAGACAATGAAACGAAAGCCTTTTTAACCAAGACTTTAAACTTATTTTTTCAAGGAATTCTTGATAAAACAGTCAAAAACAATCAATCTAAAGCATGTCCACTAAGTGGATAGAATATTTTTCTGCAAAACGCTTGACATATTTCTAAAACATGATAAAATAATAGTCGTAAGGGCGGATAAAATCGCTTTCAAACAAGAACAAAATTTTATATAAGGAGATTTTTGCAAATGAACAATCAGGAAATTGCAAAAAAAGTCATCGATGCCTTGGGCGGACGTGAAAATGTCAACAGTGTTGCCCACTGTGCGACTCGTCTTCGTGTCATGGTCAAAGATGAAGGAAAAATCAATAAAGAAGTGATTGAGAACTTGGAAAAAGTTCAAGGTGCTTTCTTTAACTCAGGTCAATACCAAATCATCTTTGGTACAGGTACAGTTAACAAAATGTACGATGAAGTTGTTGCACTTGGTTTGCCAACATCATCTAAAGATGACATGAAAGCAGAAGCTGCTAAACAAGGGAACTGGTTCCAACGTGCTATCCGTACTTTCGGTGACGTTTTCGTTCCAATCATCCCAGTTATCGTAGCGACAGGTCTCTTCATGGGTGTGCGTGGTCTCTTGACCGCTCTTGGAATGACACTTCCAGCTGATGTGACAACTTACACTCAAATCTTGACAGATACAGCCTTTATCATCTTGCCAGGTTTGGTTGTGTGGTCAACCTTCCGTGTATTCGGTGGAAATCCTGCCGTTGGTATCGTTCTTGGTATGATGCTTGTTTCTGGCTCACTTCCAAACGCTTGGGCAGTCGCTTCAGGTGGTGAAGTAACAGCTATGAACTTCTTTGGTTTCATCCCTGTTGTTGGTTTGCAAGGTTCAGTTCTTCCAGCCTTCATCATCGGGGTTGTCGGAGCTAAATTTGAAAAAGCTGTTCGCAAGGTTGTTCCAGATGTGATTGACCTCTTGGTAACGCCATTCGTGACACTTTTGGTCATGTCAATCCTTGGACTCTTTGTCATTGGACCAGTCTTCCACGTCGTTGAAAACTACATCCTTATCGCTACAAAAGCGATCCTCAGCTTGCCATTTGGTCTTGGTGGTTTCTTGATCGGTGGGGTTCACCAATTGATCGTCGTGTCAGGTGTGCACCACATCTTCAACTTGCTTGAAGTTCAATTGCTTGCTGCTGACCATGCTAACCCATTCAACGCGATCATCACAGCTGCTATGACAGCTCAAGGTGCTGCGACTGTTGCGGTTGGTGTTAAAACGAAGAATCCAAAACTAAAAACACTTGCTTTCCCAGCTGCTCTTTCAGCCTTCCTCGGTATTACAGAGCCTGCTATCTTCGGGGTGAACTTGCGCTTCCGTAAACCATTCTTCCTTTCATTGATTGCTGGTGCAATCGGTGGTGGATTGGCTTCTATCCTTGGACTTGCTGGTACTGGTAATGGTATCACCATCATCCCTGGTACAATGCTTTACATCGGTAACGGACAACTTGCACAATATCTTCTCATGGTAGCCGTATCATTTGCACTTGGTTTTGCCCTCACTTACATGTTTGGTTACGAGGATGAAAAAGAAGTTGCTACTGAAGTAGAGACAGAACGTTTGGTCCAAGAAGAAACAACTGGTAACATTCCAGCAACTCTTCAAAATGAAACACTTGTAACTCCTATCGTCGGTGATGTTGTAGCTCTTGCTGATGTCAATGATCCAGTCTTCTCAAGTGGAGCTATGGGACAAGGTATCGCTGTGAAACCAAGTCAAGGTGTGGTATATGCACCAGCTGATGCTGAAGTTTCAATTGCCTTTCCAACAGGACACGCTTTTGGCTTGAAAACAACTGATGGTGCTGAAGTTTTGATCCACGTTGGTATCGACACTGTAACAATGAACGGTGAAGGTTTTGAAGCAAAAGTTGCTCAAGGTGACAAGGTGAAAGCTGGCGATGTTCTTGGAACATTTGATTCAAACAAAATCGCTGCAGCTGGTCTTGATGATACAACAATGGTTATCGTTACAAACACAGCTGACTACGCTTCAGTAGTTCCAATCGCAACAGGTTCAGTTGCGAAGGGAGATGCCGTTATTGAAGTGAAAATCTAATTAATCCTCTCAAAATGAAAACGAACAAATGACATGTTTGTTCGTTTTTGCTTGAATGGTAAGATTTACAGAGGAAAATCTAAAAAATAGAGAAATTTAGACTTTCGAAATATGCTATAATAAAGAAAATAAAAACAAGAGGTTTATCATGACAAAATTATATGGAAGCTTGGAAGCAGGCGGTACAAAGTTTGTTTGTGCTGTCGGTGATGAAAACTTTAACGTTGTAGAAAAAACACAATTTCCAACAACAACTCCAATCGAAACAATCGATAAAACCATTGAGTTCTTCTCAAAATTCGACAACCTTGCTGGTCTTGCAGTTGGTTCATTTGGTCCGATTGATATTGATAAAAACTCAAAAACTTATGGCTTTATCACGACGACTCCAAAACCAAACTGGGCAAATGTGGACTTGCTTGGTGCCCTTCGTCGCGCCCTCAACGTGCCAATGTACTTCACTACAGACGTAAACAGCTCTGCCTATGGTGAAGTGGTTGCCCGTAACAATGCTGGTGGTCGTATCGAAAACTTGGTTTACTACACAATCGGTACAGGTATCGGTGCAGGTGTTATCCAACGTGGTGAGTTTATCGGCGGTGTGGGTCACCCTGAAATGGGTCACTACTATGTTGCTAGACACCCAATGGATATTGAAAAAGAGTTTAAGGGTGTTTGTCCTTTCCATAAGGGATGTCTGGAAGGCTATGCAGCTGGTCCAAGTTTGGAAGCTCGTACAGGTGTACGTGGGGAAAATATTGAACTCAACAATCCTGTTTGGGATGTTCAAGCCTACTATATCGCTCAAGCTGCGGTTAATGCGACAGTGACTTTTCGCCCAGACGTGATTGTCTTTGGTGGAGGGGTCATGGCTCAACAACACATGCTGGACCGTGTCCGTGAGAAATTTACAGCTCTTCTCAACGGTTACCTGCCAGTACCAGATGTACGTGATTACATTGTAACGCCAGCAGTCGCAGGAAATGGTTCTGCTACTCTTGGAAACTTTGTTCTTGCAAAAGAAGTTTCAAAATAAAGCACAAAATCCGCTTGGGAAACCAAACGGATTTTTTACATGTCAAAGCATTTGCCAGAAAAAGTCAATAATATAGGTCAGACCGTAGGTATAAACCACGAGAGTAAAGGGCTTTGTTAGAACGATGATAGTCATATAGCGCTTGAAGCTCATCTTGGTCAGGGCAGCCAGCATACAGAGAAAGTCAGCTGGACTAATGGGCCAAATCATCATAAAGATAAAGAAACGGTCAAAACGATTGCCTTTATCCAACCAACCGATATACTTGTCATAGGTTCGCTTGCTGACGACAGACTGAACAAAGGCAGCCCCATAGAGGCGCACCAGATAAAAGATAATGGCACAGCCAATCACGATGCCGACATAGTTGTAGATAGTCCCGATGATGTGACCGTAGATAAAGACACCAGCCACCGAGGTCAAGGCTCCTGGAATGATAGGGACGACCGTTTGTAAAATCTGTAAAAAGATAAAGAGGGGTGGACCCCAGATACCTGCCTGCTGGATAAAGGCAGATAGGGTTTCTTTAGACTGTAAAACCCCAGCCTGATAAGCCCAAATACAGAAAATCAAACTCCCAACCCCACCGACAATCGATGAGATGTTGATAACTTGCTGCAGAAGGGGAGAAACAGTTTTCATTTGTTTATCCTGTGACATGTAAACTCCTCATAGATAGTATAATTCTACTATACCATATTTTGGAGGAGAAAGGGGGAATGAGTCTTTGATAGTAAGCGTCGATTGACTGGTTCGAACAAGAATGAGAAAAAAGTTAAAGCAGAAGAAGTAGTTAGCTAAAACTAAACGAGGCTGGGACAAAAAGATTTTGATTTTAGGAATTCTTTATTATAAATTTTTAAAATCGATAGATTGGAAAAAAAGCGAACAAGACAGAATTCTGAGTATCAGATAACTTATTTTGTTCGCTTTTTTATATTTATGGTTAGACATTTGTCCCAGACTCGTTTTTTTATTGATTCGTGGTATAATTTTAGTAATTATCCATAATGTAGAGGAGAAAAATTCATGGCAGATACTATTCTAATTCTGGGTAACGGTTTTGATATTGCTATGGGGCGAAAGACGAAGTATACAGATTTTATTGAGTTTGAAAGACAATTATTTTCTAATCCAGATGAGAAGTTGCTGGAGTTTCTAAAAGTCACAAATCTTTGTATTGAGAAATACAGAGATAATTTGTATTTGAAATTTATCAATGAGAATAAAGGTACTCTTGGAGATAATTGGTCTAATCTTGAAACCATGATTTCTCAACTTGTAGATGCAATAATGTATTTCAAAGAAAATAATGATTTATTATTCAAAGTTGCTACTACAAGACGAATTTGGTTATTGGAAGAGGAATTATTACAAGAAAAAAATTATAGGTCAAAATTATATATTGCAGATATGTTTTTTCACTATTTCATGAAAAAGGCTGGGGTTCTTTGGAAAGAGAAGTTGCACTCGAAAAATTGAATAATGAATTTATCAATCAACTTGATTTATTAATTGAGCTATTAGAAATTTATCTGTCGTATTTAGATTATATAGATTTTGATGTTCAAAAGATTGAAGCAAGGCCAACAGCTCTAGATGCAATATCAGATTTATCAAATTCTTCAGTTCTAAACTTTAATTATACTAATACATCAGGATATTTATTTGGGACTTCTGAGGAAAAAACTCATTTTATACATGGCCGAATTGATTTGGATAGAACTTTCAACCGAATCAATACGATGGTCTTTGGAATTGAGGACAAAGAAAATGATGTCAACAGTGATTTAATTCCTTATCAGAAATATTACCAAAGAGTTGTTAAAGAAACGGGAACTAAATTTGAAGAATTTTTCAAACCAGTATTTGAGTATTCAAATGTGGGGATAGCGAAATCATTTCCTAAAAATATCATTATTTTTGGTCACTCAGTAGATCCCTTGGATAAAGAAATATTCCAAAATTGTTTTAAATTAGTAGATATTGTATCAGAACAGAATAGAATGTTTAAATATCGATTTATTTTCACTTATTTCAATGAACTAGCAAAACGATCTATTATTAAGAATCTCGCAATCATTCTGGGGAAAGAAAAACTGATAGAGTTAACAGGAAAAAAGAATGTTGTATTTGTAAAGAGTGATGATATGGAAGGTATGAAAGATGCTCTACTACCATGATAAAGTCAAAAAATAATTGAATTTATAGAAAACAATGGTCAAATATTATTTTTAAAATAGTTCATAACCCACTCGCTCTTTTCATTTCGAGTGGGTTTTCTTAAAATATGATAAAATAAAGAGATAATACATTTTTGAAAGAGTTTTAGATACAACTTTGTTTCCTTATTTCCTGGAAACTAGTAGAAAGTAAGGAGAAATATGGAAAATAACAACCAACGTGCCCTTTGCCAGCAACTCTGGGCGAGAAACAAATACCTCGTGTTGAGCCATTCCAGCAATATTTACAATGAGATTCGCCAATACTTGAAGAATGAAGAGGTGGAGGTGAGTCAGGTTCAGGAGATGATTGACCGTTCCTGCCAGATTCCAGAACACAGGGGTCAGGTCTGCAATGCCTTTCAGCATATTTGGGGATATTTCAAGAAGAAAGCAACGGAGACTGAACGCAAGGATTATATGCTCTTGCTGGATCGTTACCGCTTTGGTCAGGCTTCGCAGGAAGACTTGATCGCTAAGACTAGAGAGTTGCTTGATCGCTATCCGAATACTTACTTGCAACATTCTACTTTGTTGAAAGGAGACTCCCATGAGACTTTGGCATGAGGCTTTGATTTCACAACTTCCCCGTCCTCAACTCTTGGGGCAACATCGAGAGTGTTGCGCCCTGCGTGGCAATGGCTGGGGCAGAAAGCATGCGACGGTGGACTATGTCTTTACCCACTCGCCCTATCGTCTCTATGCCTATCATCGCTTGATTATGGAGGAGATGGCTGACCGTGGCTACAATGTCAGTTCAGAGTGGCTGGACAAGAACTACCGTGGTAAGACTTGCCCTTCTTATGAAGATTTGGTAGAGGAGAAGCTGACTAGGCCTATATACAGCGAACATGACGCGACCTACTATGAGGAGTGTCTGGACAATCTTCGAGAGAAGGGGATTGAGCCGGAATGATAGTAAGGATTGCCTTCAATTTATACCTCTTCTCATAATTTTTTCGAATAATAAAAAGAAGACCTTTAGAGTTTTTCTAAGGTCTTCTTTTTATGAGTGTCCAGATTTACTTTTAATAACTTTTGAGTTATAATTTTAAAAAAACCAAGCGTGAACTGAAGGACTTAAAAGAAAGAGGGTTAAGTGATGAAGAATAGTGCTATTGGGAGTAACTGGAAGGATGTCCGATCTGAACTCTTTACGAAGGAGGAAATACTTGAAAGTGATATGCGAGTAGCTATCATAAGCGAGTTGATTGAAGCCAGACATAAGCAAGGAATCAGTCAGAAAAAGCTAGAGGAACTCAGTGGAGTGAGTCAACCTGTCATAGCTAGGATGGAAACAGGCAAGACTAGCCCCCAGTTGGATACGGTATTGAAAGTTTTAGCCAGTTTAGGAAAGACATTAGCAGTCGTCCCCCTCGAACAGGAAAAGAGCTGAATAACATGACTTATAGTCTTTTCTAATAACAATTCATAGTCACTTATAAGAATTACTAATAACGTGTTTGACCAGTCTAACTGAAATATAGTTAAAAAACAAGCTACACAAAGGATTTGAGGCATTTGTCTCAGGTCTTTTTCTTTTGTCTAAAACAGAGATATAGTTTCAAACTATATCAAAGCCTAATTTTTTACAATTATACAGATGATTTCTTTTCTGTTAAGATAGTTTCAACAACAAATTTTGGAGGACACATCATGTCAACTACAATCATCGGTTTCCCTCGTTTGGGCGAATTCCGCGAATTAAAATTTACAACTGAAAAATACTTTAGAAAAGAAATCTCAGAAGAAGAACTCTTGGCAGCTGCAAAAGACTTGCGTGCTAAACACTGGAACATTGTTAAAGAAAAAGGCATCACTGAAATTCCATCAAATGACTTTTCTCACTATGACAACTTCCTAGATGCGGCTTTCCTTTTCAACGTGGTACCTGCTTCAGTTCAAAACTTGGACTTGTCTGACCTTGAGCGCTACTTCGCTTTGGGTCGTGGTTACCAAGGAGAAAAAGGAGACGTTCGCGCCCTTCCAATGAAGAAATGGTTCAACACCAACTACCACTACATCGTTCCTAAGTTTGAAAAAGACACTCAAGTTAAACTTGCAGGTCACAAGATTTTTGATGAGTTCCAAGAAGCCAAAGAACTTGGATTGAACACTCGCCCAGTTCTTGTAGGTCCATTCACTTTCCTTCAATTGTCAGACTTTGAAGAAGGTGTGAAAGCAGAAGACTTCGTAGACAGCTTAGTGGCTGCTTACCAAGAAGTTTTTGCAAAATTGGCTGAACTTGGTGCAACTCGCATCCAATTGGATGAAGCGGCTCTTGTAAAAGACTTGACAGCTGAAGAAAAAGCACTCTTCTTGAACCTTTACAACAAACTTTTGGCTGACAAAAAAGGTCTTGAAGTTTTGCTTCAAACTTACTTCGGTGATGTTCGTGACGTTTACGCTGACCTTGTGAACTTGCCAGTTGATGCTATCGGTCTTGACTTTGTTGAAGGTAAGAAAACTCTTGAACTCGTTAAAGGTGGTTTCCCAGCTGACAAGACTCTTTATGCAGGTATTGTCAATGGTAAAAACATCTGGCGTAACAACTACGAAAAGAGCTTGGCTGTTCTTGATCAAATCCCAGCTGAAAACATTGTCTTGACAAGCTCATGCTCACTTCTTCATGTGCCATTTACAACTGCTAATGAAGAATTTGAACCAGCAATCTTGAACCACTTTGCCTTTGCAGTTGAAAAATTGGATGAGATTCGTGATTTGGATGCTATCCGCAATGGTCAAGGTGAAGAAGCACATGCAGCCAACAAAGAACTCTTTGCGACTGAGCGTGTTGGTGAAAATGCGGAACTTCGTGCGCGTATCGCTGGCTTGACAGACGCAGACTACACTCGTTTGCCAGCCTTTGCAGAACGTGAAGCTATCCAAGAAGAAGCTTTCAAACTTCCAGCTCTTCCAACAACAACTATCGGTTCATTCCCTCAAACAAAAGAAGTTCGTGCTAAGCGTTTGGCTTACCGTAAAGGTGAATTGTCTCAAGAAGAGTACGACGCTTTCCTTGCTGAAACAATCGATGAATGGATCAAATGGCAAGAAGATATCGACTTTGATGTCCTTGTTCACGGTGAGTTCGAGCGTAATGACATGGTTGAGTACTTCGGTCAAAACTTGTCAGGTTACCTCTTCTCTAAAAATGGTTGGGTACAGTCATACGGTATGCGTGGGGTTAAACCACCAATCATCTGGGGTGATGTCACTCGTCTCAACCCAATCACTGTAAAATGGTCTAGCTATGCACAAAGCCGTACAAACAAACCTGTTAAAGGTATGTTGACTGGACCAGTAACTATTCTAAACTGGTCATTCCCACGTGAAGACATCTCTATCAAGAATTCTACTCTTCAAATCGCCCTTGCTATCAAGGATGAAGTGCTTGACCTTGAAGCTGCTGGTGTGAAAATCATCCAAATCGACGAGGCTGCTCTTCGTGAGAAATTGCCACTTCGCCGTAGCGACTGGTATGAAGACTACCTTGACTGGGCAATTCCTGCTTTCCGCTTGGTACACTCAACAGTAGCGCCAGACACACAAATCCACACTCACATGTGTTACTCAGAATTTACAGATATCATCCCAGCTATCGACAACATGGATGCAGATGTTATTTCCTTTGAAGCGAGTCGTTCAAACCTTGAAATCTTGGACGAACTCAAAGCGAAAAACTTCCAAACAGAAGTGGGACCTGGGGTTTACGATATCCACTCACCTCGTGTACCAAATGAAGGCGAAATCGACCATACAATCGAAGCCATCCTTGCTAAAGTGCCAAGCAAGAAAGTTTGGATTAACCCTGACTGTGGTTTGAAAACACGTGGTATTCCAGAAACAAAAGAAAGCTTGATCCGCCTTGTTGAAGCAGCTAAAGCTGCGCGTGAGAAATTGTAAGATAGGATTTCTCAAGAAGCACTGTTTGGTCAATCTGCCTGTTTCACTCGGATTCTAGGAATCCAGCTAACGAAAAAAATCAACTAGAAAAGGATAATGACTATGTCACGCCAAACACCGTCACTCTCATTTGAAGTGTTCCCTCCCAACCCAGCAGTGGGTAATGATAACATTATTTCTGCTCTTCAAGATATGCAGGAGTTGGCTCCCCACTTTATCAGTGTAACTGCCAGCAATAATAAATTTAATATCAAGGAAACGACGGTTCGTTTGGCTGACTTTATCCAAAATGACTTGGCGATTCCGACTATTGCTCACTTGCCAGCCATCTATTTGACTAAGGATAAGGTTGCTGAAACGATTGCTGACTTGGACAAGGTTGGAGTGCAGAAAATCTTGGCTCTTCGTGGGGATATTATTCCAGATGTGGAACCACAAAAGGATTTCCGCTACGCAACTGATTTGATTGAGTTCATCAAGGAGCAAGCTCCTCACTTTGATATTGTTGGTGCTTGTTATCCAGAAGGACACCCAGATTCACCCAATCAGATTTCAGATATCCAAAATCTAAAGAAGAAAGTAGATGCAGGTTGTTCGAGCCTTGTAACTCAGCTGTTCTTTGACAATGAGCGCTTCTATGATTTCCAAGACAAGTGCATCTTGGCTGGGATTGATGTTCCTATTCATGCAGGGATTATGCCAATTCTGAATCGAAATCAGGCTCTCCGCCTCTTGAAGACTTGTGAGAATATCCATCTTCCACGCAAATTTAAAGCAATATTAGACAAGTATGAGCATGACCCTGAGTCGCTCAGAGCAGCAGGACTTGCCTATGCGGTGGACCAAATCGTGGACTTGGTAACTCAGGATATTGCCGGTGTGCATCTCTACACTATGAACAATGCAGAAACGGCAAAATACATCCACCAAGCAACCCATGCCTTGTTTAATCATCAGTCTCTAGGATAATAAAAAGCAAACCATTCTTCTCAGGTGAGGGGAATGGTTCCTTTTTAATGGTAAAGGCCGCACTTTTTAAGAAAAATATGATAAAATAGACTCTGTACGTACTTGATACAAAGATGAGGGTATTTAGGTTGTAGAAGTTTGTTTAAAGTTTATTATTTTTTAAACAAAATCTGATGATGTGTGTCTCAAAAAACACGAACGGAGTGAGTATTTAAAAGATATTTCACGCTATCGTGGTATCCTAGAGAATAATTCTGTTATTTTCTAGGACGGAATTTTTGAGAGTAAAATAGTTCGGGAAACTATTTTAGCCTGAGCATAGAAATGAAAAGGCGAAGTACTCAAAAATTAATATTGAAATTCCCTGGATTTCTAAAATCATCCACTGGATAATTTTACCTCCCGTCCGCACTATTTCAGGGAAATATCAAAAAGATACTTAATTGAATTTTGGCCTCATTTCTTAGGAAAAAAGATAAGCTTCCTAGCACTCATCGAGTGCGGCGTCACCTTCCTATTTTTCTACAGAAATGTTCGGCAAGCCGAACCGTCCAAAATATCCTGAGCAATTGAACCCGGCCGAAAAGCTGTGTAAAAAAGATAAACTGTCTTGTCTTCATCGAAGACTTCGTCAGTTTCCTATTTTACTTTGCTTTTGACGTCCTTAGTATCTTGATCTTTGTAGGCAAGGCGTATAATTTCATCAATCCAAAGGGGATTAAAATGACAAAACAAGTGTTTCAAACGACTTTTGCGGGTCGTGAGTTAATTGTAGAGACTGGTCAAGTTGCTAAGCAAGCAAATGGCTCTGTTGTCGTGCGTTACGGTGAGTCAACTATCTTGACTGCTGCCGTTATGTCTAAGAAAATGGCAACTGGGGATTTCTTCCCTCTCCAAGTCAACTACGAAGAAAAAATGTATGCAGCTGGGAAGTTTCCTGGTGGCTTTATGAAACGTGAAGGACGTCCTTCAACGGATGCGACATTGACAGCGCGTTTGATTGACCGTCCAATCCGTCCTATGTTTGCGGAAGGTTTCCGTAACGAAGTCCAAGTCATCAACACCGTGCTTTCTTATGACGAAAATGCTTCTGCTCCAATGGCAGCTATGTTTGGTTCATCTTTAGCGCTTTCTATCTCAGACATTCCATTTGACGGACCAATCGCTGGTGTCCAAGTGGCTTATGTGGATGGTCAAATCATCATCAATCCTACGCAAGAACAAGCAGAGCAATCTCTCCTTGAATTGACAGTAGCTGGTACCAAACACGCCATCAACATGGTAGAGTCTGGTGCTAAAGAATTGTCAGAAGAAATCATGTTGGAAGCTCTCCTTAAAGGGCACGAAGCAGTTAAAGAATTGATTGCCTTCCAAGAAGAAATTGTTGCAGCTGTTGGTAAGGAAAAAGCAGAAGTAGAATTGCTTCATGTGGATGCTGACTTGCAAGCTGAAATCATCGAAGCCTACAACAGCGACCTCCAAAAAGCTGTTCAAGTAGAAGAAAAATTGGCTCGTGAAGCTGCAACTCAAGCAGTTAAGGACCAAGTGACTGCAGTTTACGAAGAAAAATATGCGGACCACGAAGAATTTGACCGTATCATGCGTGATGTGGCTGAAATCTTGGAACAAATGGAACACGCTGAAGTGCGCCGTTTGATTACAGAAGACAAGGTGCGTCCTGATGGTCGTAAGGTCGATGAAATCCGTCCTTTGGATGCGGTTGTTGACTTCCTTCCTCGTGTGCACGGCTCTGGTCTCTTCACTCGTGGACAAACTCAGGCCCTTTCTGTCTTGACCTTGGCTCCGATGGGAGAAACTCAAATTATTGATGGTTTGGATCCAGAGTACAAGAAACGCTTTATGCACCACTATAACTTCCCACAATACTCTGTAGGGGAAACTGGTCGTTACGGTGCACCAGGTCGTCGTGAAATCGGTCACGGTGCTCTCGGTGAGCGTGCACTTGCTCAAGTTTTGCCAAGCTTGGAGGAATTCCCATACGCTATCCGTTTGGTAGCAGAAGTCTTGGAATCAAATGGTTCTTCATCTCAAGCTTCTATCTGTGCGGGAACGCTTGCCCTTATGGCTGGTGGTGTGCCAATCAAGGCGCCAGTAGCTGGTATTGCAATGGGACTTATCTCAGATGGAAATAATTACACAGTCTTGACAGATATCCAAGGTTTGGAAGACCACTTTGGAGATATGGACTTTAAGGTTGCAGGTACTCGTGACGGGATTACAGCCCTTCAAATGGATATCAAGATTCAAGGGATCACTGCAGAAATCTTGACTGAAGCCCTTGCCCAAGCCAAGAAAGCGCGTTTTGAAATCCTTGATGTGATTGAAGCAACCATTCCAGAAGTTCGTCCAGAATTGGCTCCAACTGCTCCGAAAATTGATACCATCAAGATCGATGTGGACAAGATCAAGATTGTCATCGGTAAGGGTGGAGAAACCATCGACAAGATTATCGCTGAAACAGGCGTTAAGATCGATATCGACGAAGAAGGAAATGTGTCTATCTACTCTAGTGACCAAGATGCTATTAACCGTGCCAAAGAAATCATTGCTGGTTTGGTTCGTGAAGCTAAGGTGGACGAAGTTTACCGTGCTAAAGTCGTTCGTATCGAGAAATTTGGTGCCTTTGTTAACCTCTTTGATAAGACAGATGCCCTTGTTCATATCTCTGAGATGGCTTGGACTCGTACCAATAATGTCGAAGACTTGGTAGCAATCGGGGATGAAGTTGATGTTAAGGTTATTAAGATTGATGAAAAAGGACGTGTGGATGCTTCTATGAAAGCCCTTCTTCCTCGTCCTCCAAAACCTGAACGTGATGAAAAAGGCGAAAAGTCTGAGAGACCTCACCGCCCACGTCATCACAAGGACCACAAACCTAAGAAAGAATTTACAGAAACACCAAAAGATTCAGAATAAGAAAAGGAGAAATGTATGGGATGGTGGCGCGAAACCATTGATATCGTAAAAGAAAATGATCCAGCGGCCCGCACCACTTTGGAGGTTTTGCTGACTTATCCAGGTGTCAAGGCCTTGGCGGCCCACCGTCTCTCGCATTTTCTCTGGAAGCATGGCTTCAAACTACTGGCTCGTATGCACAGTCAGTTCTGGCGCTTTTGGACTCAGATTGAGATTCATCCAGGTGCCCAGATTGATTCAGGTGTCTTTATCGACCACGGTTCTGGTCTGGTGATTGGGGAAACAGCGATTGTTGAAAAAGGTGTTCTCCTTTATCACGGAGTGACTCTTGGGGGAACAGGAAAAGACTGTGGCAAACGCCATCCTACCGTTCGCAAAGGAGCGCTTATATCCGCTCATGCCCAAGTTATCGGACCAGTGGAAATCGGCGAAAATGCCAAGGTAGGTGCAGCAGCAGTTGTCGTGGCAGACGTACCTAGTGAAGTGACGGTTGTCGGTATTCCTGCTAAGATTGTCCGTGTTCATGGTAAGAAGGATGAGCCAGTCATTCACGAAGTCGAAGAAAAACGAGAGTACTACGTCAATAAACTCGAGCAGGCTAAAGAAGCCAGTCACAGATCGTCTGGTTTGTAGAGGATAGCTATATGATTCAAGCAAGAAACAAGTTAAGCCAAGAGGAGTTATCTGAGGCGAAAAAACTAATTAACTGTTGCCAAAACTATGACGGTACCTATCGTGATCCCTATCTCTCTAACATGCTTAATTTTGATCCAAACATGCCCGCCTTTTTCCTTTATTATGAAAAAGGCGAACTTGTTGGTCTCTTAACTGTCTATGCTGATGACCAAGATGTGGAAGTGACGATACTGGTTCATCCAGATCATCGCCGTCAGGGAATTGCGCGTGCATTGTTTACTAGTTTTGAGAGAGAAACGGCTTCTTTCTCTATTTGTTCAGTCACTTTTCAGACAGAGCGTGTTTTTCTAGACCGCCATCCTGATTTTGTTAGCAACTGGGGATTGGTCGAGGATGAAGAGACAGAAACTTGGTTAGGTAAGGATAGAAAACCTTATCCGTTAGAAAAGCTTTCCAATCTTGAAGTTTTGTTAGCAGATAGTTCGTATCAGGATCAAATTAGTCAGTTAAAATTTCAGGCATTCTCAGAGGAACATGAATCGAGAGAAGTTGTGGATAGATATGTCGCTGAAGCTCTGAAAGATCCAGAAAGTCGCTTATATATTTTGTTAAAAAACGATCAGGTCATTGGAACTTGCACGGTTGATTTATCGAGCGATACGAATTACCTCTATGGTTTGGCAATATCGGAACCTGAACGCGGAAAAGGCTATGGAAGCTATTTAGCAAAATCCCTTATCAACCAACTAATTGAGCAAAATGATAAGGAATTTCAGATTGCCGTGGAAGATAGCAATGTAGGTGCCAAACGCTTGTATGAAAAAATCGGCTTTGTCAAACAGACTCAGGTGGTTTATCTGAATGACAAAGGAGCAAGGGATTCCGAAGTGTAGAGACATTCGGACTGAAATTCAATTGAACTCTTAGTGATGAAACTAACTGTTCTCGGATTTTAGTTTTCTTGACTATTATTTTATGATTACAATCTATGATACCTTGAGCCGGAAGTAGACAGGAGAGGCTCTTGGATGTTTAAGAATGAACCTTTCTGTTGCAGATTGGAATTGCTGTTGTCTGGCTTATTTTTCTTGTCCAGCAAGGATTTTGCTGAATACTTTCATTAGCTTAGGTATAATCTTCTGGGTCTATCCCGCTTAGTGAAGGCGAAGCAGAACTAGAAAGGAAACTACAAGAATGGCAGTATATTTTTACGGCTGTATCACCATGGATGGCTACTTGGCAGATAGCCAGCACAGGATAGACTGGCTGCATCAGCTTGGTTCTGTAGAGGATACAGGCTATGATGACTTTTACAGGCAAATGGATATCACCATCATGGGCAAGCGGACCTTTGAGGAAATCCAAGATTTGCAAGATGTAGAAAGTTTTTATCAAGCTACGGAAAACTATGTCTTTACGCATGATAGAAGCCTGCCTGTCAGCAATTACCAGCCAGTAGCTGGGGATGTGGTGGACTTTGTTCACCAGATTGACAAAGGCAAAAATGTCTTTGTGATTGGTGGGAATTCTTTAGTAGGACCGCTCTTGGATGCGGATCTTTTCGACCACCTCATTATTCAGATAGCGCCCCTTATACTAGGAAAGGGGGTTCCCCTCTTTACCCAAGAGGAAGGGCAGCGCTTTTACCAACTGGATAGCCTCAGACAATTTGGTCCTTTTGCAGAGCTGGTTTTCAGCCGAAAAAGTCAGAAATAGAGAAGGGAGTGGACCGCATGATTAAAATTTACGACACCATGTCTCGTGATTTGCGAGAATTTGTCCCGATTGAGGACGGCAAAGTCAAGATGTATGTTTGTGGGCCAACCGTGTATAACTATATCCACGTGGGAAATGCTCGTTCAACGGTGGCTTTTGATACCATTCGTCGTTATTTCGAATACCGTGGCTACGAGGTTGCCTATATTTCCAATTTTACGGATGTGGATGATAAGATTATCAACCGTGCTAAGGAAGAAGGCATCACGCCTCAGGAGGTTGCGGACAAGTACATCGCTGCCTTTCGTGAGGATGTGACGGCCTTGGGCGTCAAACCTGCGACTCGCCATCCTCGTGTGGTGGAGTTTATGGCTGACATCATCCGCTTTGTGGAAGACTTGATTGAAAAAGGTTTTGCTTATGAGAGCCAAGGAGATGTCTATTTCCGTGTGGAAAAATCCCACAACTATGCTAAATTGGCTAATAAAACCTTGGAAGACTTGGAGCTAGGTGCTTCCGGTCGTACCGATGAGGAAACGGCTCGTAAGGAAAATCCTGTAGACTTTGCCCTATGGAAATCTGCCAAACCAGGAGAGATTTCTTGGGATAGTCCTTGGGGACCTGGTCGTCCGGGCTGGCACATCGAGTGTTCAGTCATGTCGACAGAGATTTTGGGCGATACCATTGATATCCACGGTGGCGGAGCCGATCTCGAGTTTCCGCATCATACCAATGAAATTGCCCAGTCAGAAGCCAAAACAGGCAAGACCTTTGCCAACTACTGGATGCACAATGGCTTTGTTAATATCGATAATGTCAAGATGTCCAAGTCTTTGGGGAACTTTATCACTGTCCATGATGCCCTCAAAACGCTCGATGGGCAAGTGCTTCGTTTCTTCTTTGCGACTCAACACTACCGCAAGCCAATCAACTTTACGGAAAAAGCGGTGCGGGATGCAGAGACTAATCTCAAGTATCTGAAAAACACCTATGAGCAACCATTTACAGGAAAAGTGGATGTCAAAGAATTACAAGCCTTTAAAGATAAGTTTGTAGCAGCTATGGATGAAGATTTTAACGCGGCAAATGGAATCACAGTAGTCTTTGAAATGGCCAAATGGATCAATTCAGGCAACTATGATACAAGTGTTAAGCAAGCTCTTGCGGATATGTTGGAAGTATTTGGAATTGTCTTTGTTGAGGAAGTTTTGGATGCAGAGATTGAAGACCTGATCCAAAAACGTCAAGAAGCGCGTGCAAATCGTGATTTTGCGACAGCTGACCAAATCCGTGACCAACTGGCTGCTCAAGGGATTAAGCTACTGGATACTAAGGATGGAGTGAGGTGGACACGTGATTGATGCCAATCTCATTAACGGGATTGCCCTAGCTTTTGAAGGAGATGCAGTATACTCTATGTATATTCGCCGTCACCTCATCCTTAAAGGTATGACCAAGCCCAATAAACTCCACCAAGAGGCGACTAAGTATGTCTCAGCCAAGGCTCAGGCTCGTTTGATTTCATTGATGTTGGAGGAGCAAGTCCTGACTGAGAAGGAAGAAGTGATTTATAAACGGGGTCGTAATACCAATAGCCATACCAAGGCAAAAAATGCTGATGTTGTCACCTACCGTATGTCTACAGGCTTTGAAGCGGTCATGGGCTATCTCCATATGACCGAAAATATGGATCGCCTAGAAACCTTGATCTCTTGGTGCATCCAAAAAGTGGAGGGCTAGGACATGATGGCAAAAGAATTACAAGACTGGTTTCCTGAGGCTCAGATTTCAGACCAACCAGTAGAGAAAGAGGGCTATCTCACTCTCCCTTTAGCTTCTAAGCAGTGGATTTTGCTGGAGGAAGCTGAACTCAGCGAGCGTGAAAAGCAGTTGGTCGCCCTTTTGACCCAGCAGGAGCAGGCTCGTTCGCTCAATCCTTGGTATTCTTATCTGGTTGAGGGCAAGGGACAAGCACCACAAAGTTTTAAAAAGATTCAGTTGGCCTATTGTCATCTTTCCTATTTTCAGCAGGAAAATCTAGCTTCTTGGCTGGATATGATGCGGACTCTATTTCCTAACTGTCAGACAGTGCTTCAGGTCGGAGCTCAGGATTATGTTTTCATGCTTCAACAAGATAAGTACACCTCTGTACGAGCTATTTTAAGTGATACGATTGAAGCGGTTGAGTATGACTTTGGATTGCGTCTGTCTATTATGTTAGGTCAGGTTTGGTCTCAGACAGGACACCATGCCTTATCAGACTTAATCAAAGCTGAGCGCGATTTGTTCAAGACTTGGTGGCGTCAGGGTCACCAAGGTGTTCATACTTTTTCTCAGCTCTATTTGTGGAGTATGGGAGAAAGGCTCGTGGATATGAAGGCAATTAAAGAATGCCTGCACCAGATGATTGTGGACCAGGACCAGATTCAGGAAATCATTCTCTCCCTTTGGGAAAATAGTGCTGTTCTCACTAAAACAGCCCAGCAACTCTATCTGCACCGCAATTCTCTCCAATACAAGATTGATAAATGGGAAGAATTGACAGGGCTTCAGTTGAAGGAATTGACTGACCTGACTTTGTGTTATCAGTTGATTTTACCAGATATTTTATAAAGTTTTGTGCAAGTTGCACAGAACTTTTTTATTTTTTTGGTCACCTTGCCATAGAAATATAAAGCGTTTTCATCTATAATAAAACTATCAAAAGACAAAAGGAGTTCACCTCATGGTAGAATTGAATCTTAAAAATATTTACAAAAAATATCCAAACAGCGAACATTACTCAGTTGAAGACTTCAACTTGGACATTAAAGACAAAGAATTTATCGTTTTCGTAGGTCCTTCAGGATGTGGTAAATCAACAACTCTTCGTATGATTGCTGGTCTTGAAGACATCACAGAAGGTACTGCATCTATCGATGGCGTGGTTGTCAACGACGTCGCTCCAAAAGACCGTGACATCGCCATGGTATTCCAAAACTATGCTCTTTACCCACACATGACTGTTTATGACAACATGGCTTTCGGTTTGAAATTGCGTAAATACAGCAAAGAAGACATCGATAAACGTGTGCAAGAAGCAGCTGAAATCCTTGGATTGAAAGAATTCTTGGAACGTAAACCGGCTGACCTTTCTGGTGGTCAACGTCAACGTGTTGCCATGGGTCGTGCGATCGTCCGTGATGCAAAAGTATTCTTGATGGACGAGCCTTTGTCAAACTTGGATGCTAAACTTCGTGTATCAATGCGTGCTGAAATCGCTAAAATCCACCGTCGTATCGGAGCTACAACTATCTACGTAACTCACGACCAAACAGAAGCGATGACTCTTGCTGACCGTATCGTTATTATGTCTGCTACTAAGAACCCTGCTGGTACTGGTACTATCGGACGTGTAGAACAAATTGGTTCTCCTCAAGAAGTTTATAAAAACCCAGTTAACAAATTCGTTGCAGGATTCATCGGAAGCCCAGCAATGAACTTCATCAATGTGAAATTGGTTGGAAGCGAAATTGTTTCTGACGGTTTCCGTTTGAAAGTTCCAGAAGGAGCATTGAAAGTTCTTCGTGAAAAGGGCTACGAAGGTAAAGAATTAATCTTCGGTATCCGTCCAGAAGATGTGAATGCAGAACCTGCTTTCCTTGAAACATTCCCAGATTCAGTTGTAAAAGCTACTATCTCTGTATCAGAATTGCTTGGTTCAGAATCCCACCTTTACTGCCAAGTTGGTAAAGATGAATTCGTTGCTAAAGTTGATGCTCGTGACTACTTGCAAACAGGTGCAACAGTTGAACTTGGATTTGACTTGAACAAAGCCCACTTCTTCGATGTAGAAACTGAAAGAACAGTTTACTAAGATAAATAAAACTCAAAACACTGCTAGAAATCTGGCAGTGTTTTTGATATAGATATTGATTGAGTAGGAATTTTCTAGTTTTCATATTCTTAAAAAAGTGATAAAATGGTAGGAAGAATTGGAGAGTAGAGATGCCGAAAGAAGTGAATTTAACAGGCGAAGAAGTTGTCGCTTTAACCAAAGAATATTTAACGGAAGAGGATGTCCATTTTGTCCATAAGGCCTTGATCTACGCGGTGGAATGCCATAGTGGTCAATATCGCAAATCAGGTGAGCCTTATATTATTCACCCTATCCAAGTGGCAGGTATTTTAGCCAAACTTAAGCTAGATGCCGTAACGGTTGCCTGTGGTTTCTTGCATGATGTGGTAGAAGATACAGAAGCGACTCTGGATGATTTGGAGAGAGAGTTTGGCCCTGATGTGCGGGTAATCGTTGATGGGGTTACCAAGCTTGGTAAGGTCGAGTACAAATCAATCGAGGAGCAGTTGGCTGAAAACCACCGCAAGATGCTCATGGCCATGTCTGAGGACATCCGCGTTATCTTGGTTAAACTGTCTGACCGTCTGCACAATATGCGGACTCTAAAACACCTTCGAAAAGACAAGCAGGAGCGTATTTCCAAAGAAACCATGGAAATCTATGCCCCACTTGCTCACCGTTTGGGGATTTCCAGTGTCAAATGGGAATTGGAAGACCTATCTTTCCGTTATCTCAACCCAACGGAGTTTTACAAGATTACCCATATGATGAAGGAAAAACGCAGAGAGCGTGAAGCCTTGGTGGATGAGGTAGTTACGAAACTAGAAGACTATACCACAGATCGTCACTTGAAAGGGAAGATTTACGGTCGTCCCAAGCATATTTACTCGATTTTCCGCAAAATGCAGGATAAGAAAAAGCGTTTTGAGGAAATCTATGACCTGATTGCCATTCGCTGTATTTTAGATACCCAAAGTGATGTTTATGCCATGCTTGGCTATGTGCATGAACTTTGGAAACCAATGCCAGGTCGTTTCAAAGACTATATCGCTAACCGCAAGGCCAATGGTTATCAGTCTATCCATACAACTGTTTATGGACCAAAAGGGCCGATTGAATTCCAGATTCGGACTAAAGAAATGCATGAGGTGGCTGAGTACGGGGTTGCGGCTCACTGGGCTTATAAGAAAGGTATCAAGGGGCAGGTTAACAGCAAGGAATCAGCCATTGGAATGAACTGGATCAAGGAGATGATGGAGCTCCAAGACCAGGCTGATGATGCCAAGGAATTTGTGGATTCTGTTAAGGAAAACTACCTAGCTGAGGAGATTTATGTCTTTACTCCAGATGGAGCTGTCCGTTCCCTTCCAAAAGATTCAGGACCGATTGACTTTGCTTATGAAATCCATACAAAAGTTGGGGAAAAAGCAACTGGAGCCAAGGTCAATGGTCGTATGGTTCCGCTGACAACCAAGCTTAAGACAGGGGATCAGGTTGAAATTGTCACCAACCCCAACTCCTTTGGGCCGAGTCGTGACTGGCTCAACATGGTCAAGACCAGCAAGGCGCGTAATAAGATTCGTCAGTTCTTTAAAAACCAAGATAAGGAACTGTCAGTCAACAAGGGTCGTGAAATGCTGATGGCTCAGTTCCAAGAAAATGGCTATGTGGCCAATAAATTCATGGACAAGCGCCATATGGACCAAGTTCTGCAAAAGACCAGCTACAAGACAGAAGAATCCCTCTTTGCGGCCATTGGTTTTGGAGAAATTGGAGCTATTACTGTCTTTAACCGTCTGACTGAAAAGGAACGCCGTGAGGAAGAACGTGCCAAGGCCAAGGCGGAAGCAGAAGAACTTGTTAAAGGTGGCGAGGTCAAGGTTGAAAATAAAGAAACCCTCAAGGTCAAGCATGAGGGTGGTGTGGTCATTGAAGGTGCCTCAGGTCTCCTCGTGCGGATTGCCAAGTGTTGTAATCCTGTTCCTGGTGATGATATTGTCGGCTACATTACCAAGGGTCGTGGTGTGGCTATTCACCGTGTGGACTGTATGAACCTGCGTGCTCAAGAAAACTACGAGCAACGTCTCCTTGATGTGGAATGGGAAGACCAGTATTCAAACTCAAATAAGGAGTATATGGCCCATATCGATATTTATGGCCTCAACCGTACAGGACTATTGAACGATGTACTGCAAGTTCTTTCAAACACAACCAAGAATATCTCAACAGTCAACGCTCAACCAACCAAGGATATGAAATTTGCCAATATCCATGTGTCCTTCGGCATTGCCAACCTCTCGACACTGACTTCAGTCGTGGACAAGATTAAGAGTGTGCCAGAAGTCTATTCTGTCAAACGGACCAACGGCTAATTGCCCTAGCTCTTACTAGAAAGGCTATTATGAAAATCATTATCCAACGAGTTACAAAAGCCCAAGTGAGTATCGAAGGTCAGGTTCAGGGAAAAATCAATCAGGGGCTCCTATTGCTGGTTGGTGTTGGACCAGAGGACCAAGAGGAAGATTTGGACTATGCTGTGAGAAAACTGGTCAACATGCGTATTTTTTCAGACGCAGAAGGCAAGATGAACCTGTCTGTCAAAGATATTGAAGGAGAAATCCTCTCTATTTCTCAGTTTACCCTCTTTGCGGATACTAAGAAAGGCAATCGTCCAGCCTTTACAGGTGCAGCCAAGCCTGATATGGCATCAGACTTCTATGATGCATTCAATCAAAAATTAGCGCAAGAAGTACCCGTTCAGACAGGCCTCTTTGGAGCGGATATGCAGGTTGAACTGGTCAATGACGGACCAGTTACCATTATCCTTGATACTAAAAATAGATAAGAAAGACCAAGCCCAGTCGGCTTGGTTTTTCTTATCTATCATAAAATATTCCAAAATGAAATCTGTTCTTGATAGGCTTTTGGGAAGTCTCTTTTCAGGCTTTGGCTTATGCGGTAGGAAGGGATGAGGTGTCCTAGGATTAGGAGAGTTCCCTGAAGGAAAAGTGACATACCACTTAAACATATCAAGGAGAGAATCATCAGGATATCCCATAGGAGGATTTGTAAGGTAAAACCCCAGAATCTTGGTCTAATCTGGGAATAGAGTTGACTAAAGTGGTCATAAAGTTGGTTGGAAAGATAGGTCAATAGCACAGGATGAAAGAAAATGAGCCAACCGCTATAAATCAAAATCCAGTCCCAAGTAAGCCCCCCTTTAAATGTCAAAAATGCAAGCATAATTCCATCTATGATAAGGAGTTGAATGGTTTTGATGGAGATGATTTTTTTCATGATAACCCCTCCTTTTCCTTAGAGACACTCCCATAAAGAGATGTGTTGGTCATAAAAGTCTGGATAGTTTTCTCTTAGGTAGTCAGCTGTCATATAATATAAAGTAGAATGGCAAGCAGTGATGATTGGCATAAGAGATGAAAAACGATGAGAACTAACGAAGGTTAAAAGGACAAAAAATAGAAAATCAATGGAGAGCACTCCTAAATAGTAGAAGCGAATCTTTTTATTGATTTGAGGATAAATCTCAGCGAATTGATGTTTGAGTTGGACAACCAAGCGAAACAGCAGTAGTCCCTGAGCAAGGAGGAAAATAAAACCAGAGAGCAAGAGCCACTCCAAAGATGTCTCGGGTTTTTTGTTAAAAAATGCGAATAGTAGCAAATCGATAACTGCAATTGCTACAAAATGGATTCTAAAGAGTTTTTTCATAAGACGACCTCCCTCTTTTATCTAGCTTCATTCTACTCCAAAAGAATGGGAGTTACAAGTAAAATGATAAAAAATTTTAGTAAGGAGATTCTGTTAGATTTCTTTATTTGATTTCCCTCTTATTGTTCCACCTCTTCATCATTCCAGACAAACAAAGCTCCGATTGCATTGAGGATATAAAAGATGTATTTTCCGATATTGGCAAAGTTTCCTTGAATGCCAGCCTTTGTCAGCTGAATGAAATTATAAATCAACCAAAAGCCCCACTGAGTTGTTAATTTCAATGCGTTCAATGCATTGGCAATGAGGGACAGTGCAAAGGCAATAGTTGTTACGTAGGCAAGGAGATTCATCTTTCCTCCATAGCCGATATAGTTTGTCACAAAGGCAAAGAGGAAGGCGATGATGGAAATGATGATGGCCGCCAATTTTACCTGTTTTTGGCTCATTTGGTTGGGTTTGCCTTCTTGCGAAGCTTCCCATTTCTTAATGGCAAAGGTATAAATGAGGAAGGTGACGGGATAGGTGATAATGGCTGCCTTATTTCCAAGGATATAATCAATGGTGCCGGACAAAATGGTATTAACAATGCCAAAGTAATTTCCCCATTTGCTTAATTTTCCCGTGAAACGAGTGGATAACATGGAAATCCCAACGTTGGTTACGGAAATCAATCCAAAGGGAACAAGGGCAGTCCATGGTCCCCAGTCTACAAATTTGTCGAGACGTGAGTTGAGGTAACCAGATGCAATCGCAATCCCAACGACCAAAGCAACCCCGAAGAGGTCAAACCATTTGGATGTCGCAAAAATTTTTAGTGATTTTTTCATATATTAAAATATCTTTATTTTTTAACAAATATTATATAACTAAATGAGAGTAAAATCAAATGATAGAAATAAAACCCTGAAAATTTGATTTTCAGGGTTGGTAGGAGACTTGATAAATTAGTCGATTTTCTCGACATAGAGTTGTTGGGCAATGTCCATACTTACTTGTAAGTCCTCGTCTCTACTGAGGATAGTGAAGGTATTGCTAAAGCCATCAAACTGCTTGACTTGGAGCGGGTCACCGATGTGAAGTGAGTGCTTGTCCAGATAACTGAGAATGTCAAAACTATCGTGCACCCGAGTTAGGCGATAGGAGCCAGCTTCCTTGATATCAGCTAGTGGCAGGTTATTGATTTCAACTAGGAGTTCTCCCTTGGCAGGAATGGTTCCTCCGTGAGGGCAGGTTTTGGGGAATCCAAGTAGTTTATCCAGTCTTTCCACGAACAGGTCAGAGACAGTATGTTCCAAGACCTCAGCTTCCTCGTGAATCTGGTCACTTGTATAGTCTAAATGATGGACTAGAAAAACTTCAATCAAACGGTGCTTACGATAGAGCTCAGAGACCAGTTTGAGGCCGATGTCAGTCAGTAGATAACCGCATTCCTTGTCCTTGAGGATGAGATTTTCGCTCTTCATCCGTTTAATCATTTCAGTTACGGCAGGGGGAGAGACTTGCATACGAGCAGCAATTTCCTTGTTGGTAATTTTATGCAGGTCTATGCCAATTTCATAAATACACTTTAGATAATCTTCTTTATTCGGGGTCATTTGCTTCCTCTTGTCTAATATCTTTATCTAGTATATCAAAAAAAGCTAGATTTCTCTAGCTATCTGCCATAATGGCTTCTAATTTAGTTCTTTAGCAGCTGCAATTGCGGCTTCGAAGTTTGGTTCAGAGTTGATATTGTCCACGTATTCAACGTAGCGAATAGTATTGTCAGTATCGAGGACAAAGACTGCGCGTGCCAATAAGTGCCACTCATTGATTAAGAGGGCATAGTCACGTCCAAAGGAATGGTCGAAATAGTCTGAGAGCATGATGGCATTTTCAATGCCTTCAGCACCGCACCAACGTTTTTGGGCAAAAGGGAGGTCCATGGAAACAGTCAAGACAACTGTATTATCCAGTCCAGCCAGTTCTTCATTAAAACGACGGGTTTGAGTTGAGCAAATGCCTGTATCGATAGAAGGCACGACACTCAAGACTTTTTTCTTGCCATCAAAATCAGTCAGAGATTTTTTAGAAAGGTCTGTTGTAGTGAGTGAAAAATCAAGTGCCTTGTCGCCGACTTGTAGTTGTTTACCTGTAAAGCTAACAGGATTTCCGAGGAAAGTTACCATAGGATACTCCAATCTTTTTTCTTCCATTTTAGCTGAAACAGTCGGAATTTTCCAATGATTTGACCGGAAATATGGGCATAGAAAAAACGCCAGCTCATGAGAGAGTGACGTTTTTCAGAGTATTATTTTGCCAATCCTTCAGCAATCTTGTCAAGGTTGTATTTCATCATGTTGTAGTAGCTGTCGCCTTCTTTACCTTGTTCTGCGATAGAGTCAGTAAAGATTTGTGCGTAGATTGGGATGTTTGTGTCTTGAGAAACAGTTTTCATTGGACGGTCATCCACACTTGATTCTACAAAGAGTGAAGGAGTTTTTGTTTGGCGAAGTTTTTCAACCAAGGTCTTGATTTGGTCAGGTGTTCCTTCTTCTTCAGTATTGATTTCCCAGATGTAGGCACTTGGGACACCGTAGGCTTTAGAGAAGTATTTGAAGCATCCTTCACTGGTTACGATGAGTTTTTTCTCAGCAGGGATGTTGTTAAATTTCTCTTTAGCTTCCTTGTCAAGTTTGTCTAGCTTATCAGTATATTCTTTGAGATTTTTTTCGTAGAATTCCTTGTTGCTAGGGTCTTTAGCGCTCAATTGTTTTGCGATATTCTTAGCAAAAATCATCCCATTTTCAAGGTTAAGCCACGCGTGTGGGTCTTCTTTACCTTTTTCGTTTTGGCCTTCAAGATAGATAACATCAACGCCTTCGCTGACTGCAAAGTAGTCTTTGTTTTCAGTTTTCTTGGCATTTTCTACCAATTTTGTAAACCAAGCATTGCCACCAGTTTCAAGGTTGATCCCGTTATAGAAAATCAAATCAGCTTGAGATGTTTTCTTGACATCTTCAGGAAGTGGTTCGTATTCGTGTGGGTCTTGACCAACAGGAACGATACTGTGAAGATCAATCTTGTCACCAGCAATATTTTTAGTGATATCAGCGATGATAGAGTTTGTAGCAACAACTTTTAGTTTTTGACCAGAAGCTGCATCTTTTTTTCCGCTAGCACATGCTACAAGAGCAATGACGGAAAGAAAAAGAACCAACAATGTACCTAATTTTTTCATTAGATCCTCCAATTTATTGGGGCTTTACCCCTTATTTTAACAAATGTTTATTTTTTAGTTTCAAATATCGTTGTTTTGGAGCGATAAAGAAGCTAATGAGAAAGAAACTAGCGGCTGTAAGCACGATACTAGAACCTGCCGCAACGTTAAAGCTATAGCCGATAAAGAGTCCCAAAACTGAAGCTGTAGCTCCAAAGGTTGAGGAAAGGAAAATCATGCTTTTCAGGCTATTAGCATAAAGATAAGCAGTTGCAGCTGGGGTAATCAGCATGGCTACAATCAGGATAGTTCCGACACTTTGCATGGCTGTCACAGACACGAGAGTCAGGAGTACCATGAGAAGGTAGTGATAGAAATTGACAGGCATTCCCATGGCTTTGGCCAAGAGTTCATCAAAGGAAGTTATCAAGAGTTGCTTGAAGAAAATCCAGATTAACAAGAGAATGACTGCCCCAACACCCATAGTAATAAACATATCCGTATCTTGGACGGCCAGGATATTACCAAAAAGGATATGGAAAAGGTCAGTTGAACTTTTAGCGACACTAATCAAGATGATACCGAGGGCTAAGAAAGAAGAAAAGGTAATGCCGATGGCGGTATCGCTTTTGATAATCGAGTTCCCCTTGATGTAGGTAATGATGATGGCAGCTAGCAATCCAAAGACAATGGCTCCGATAAAGAAGTCAAGGCCCAAGATGAAGGAGAGGGCTACACCTGGTAAGACAGCATGTGAAATAGCATCTCCCATGAGTGACATCCCGCGTAGAATGATGAAACATCCCACAGCTCCAGCTACGACCCCGACGACAATAGCTGTTATCAAGGCATTTTGTAGGAAATGGAATTTTTGCAATCCATCGATAAATTCTGCAATCATAGGTCACCTCCATTGAAAAAGAGTCGATTACCGTAAGCTTCTTTGAGATTGGTTTCGGTAAAGGTTTCTTTGGTTGGACCAAAGGCAATCACTTCTCGATTGACAAGCAAGACTTGATCGAAGTAGTGGGGAACCTTGCTGAGGTCGTGGTGGACGATGAGAACCGTCTTCCCAGCTTTTTTCAAATCTCTCAGCGTATTCATGATGATTTCCTCACTGACAGAGTCAATCCCAACAAAGGGTTCATCCAAGAGGATATAATCGGCTTCCTGCACCAAGCATCTGGCAATCAAAACCCGCTGGAATTGACCTCCAGACAGTTGACTGATTTGCCGTTCAGCGTAGTCAGCTAGGCCGACGATTTCAAGGGCTTCTTGCACTTTCTTCCAATGTTTAGCGTTTAAACTGCGAAAGAGAGGAATAGAGGGAAAGAGTCCTAGCGAGACGCATTCCTTGACCTTGATGGGAAAGTTGTAGTCGATATTGATTTTTTGTTCGACATAGGCAATTCGGTGTAAGGATTTTTTAACTTCCTTGTCATCGAGAAATGCCTGACCTTGATGTGGGATAATTCCCAGCATACCTTTTAATAATGTTGATTTTCCGGCACCGTTTGGACCAATGATTCCGGTAATTGTTGGTCCGTGGAGCACTAGTGAAATATCCTTAAGTGCCAACGTTTCTTTGTAGGAGACACTGAGGTTTTCGATACGTATCATAAACTTGTATTCCTCCTAACTCTTAATATACCTTAAAAAAAAAATTAAGTCAAGTTAATTTTTGAAAAATTTAAAATAATAACTGAAAAATGATGGAAAAGGGAAGTCCATTTTTAATTGCATTCCCAAGCAATTTTTGTTAAGCTAGCAATAACTTAAAAAATGAAAGCGAGAACAAGATGACACGTTATCAAGATGATTTTTATGATGCAATCAATGGAGAATGGCAACAGACAGTTGAAATCCCAGCAGATAAGTCTCAAACAGGAGGTTTTGTTGATTTAGATCAGGAAATTGAAGACTTGATGCTTGCGACAACAGACAAGTGGTTGGCAGGAGAAGAGGTGCCTGAGGATGCTATCTTAGTAAACTTCGTCAAATACCACCGCCTAGTTCGTGATTTTGACAAGAGAGAAGCTGACGGTATCAAACCTGTCTTACCACTCCTTAAAGAATTCCAAGAATTAGAGACTTTTGCGGATTTTACAGCTAGACTAGCAGAGTTTGAACTTGCAGGAAAACCAAACTTCCTTCCTTTTGGTGTATCGCCAGACTTTATGGATGCTAGAATCAATGTTCTATGGGCCAGTGCTCCAAGCACAATCCTGCCAGATACGACCTACTATGCAGAAGACCATCCTCAGCGCGAAGAGCTCTTGACTCTTTGGAAAGAAAGCAGCGCAAATCTTCTCAAGGCTTATGATTTCTCTGATGCAGAAATTGAAGACTTGTTAGAGAAAAGACTAGAATTGGACCGTCGAGTTGCGGCAGTGGTGCTCTCTAATGAAGAAAGTTCAGAGTATGCTAAACTTTACCATCCATATGATTACGAAGATTTCAAGAAATTTGCGCCTGCCCTACCTTTGGATGACTTCTTTAAAGCTGTTCTTGGACAAGTGCCAGACAAGGTTATCGTAGACGAGGAACGTTTCTGGCAAGTAGCAGACCAATTCTATAGTGAAGAGGCTTGGCCTCTCCTCAAGGCAACCTTAATTTTAAGTGTTGTGAATCTCTCAATCAGCTATTTAACAGAAGAAATCCGTGTCTTGTCAGGTGCCTATAGCCGTGCGCTATCTGGAGTTCCAGAAGCCAAAGACAAGGTCAAGGCAGCCTACCAGCTAGCACAAGGTCCTTTTAAACAAGCCTTGGGTCTCTGGTATGCCCATGAAAAATTCTCTCCAGAGGCCAAGGCAGATGTGGAGAAAAAAGTGGCAACCATGATTGATGTCTATAAGGAACGCTTGGCTAAAAATGACTGGCTGACTCCTGAAACTCGTGACAAGGCCATCGTTAAACTCAATGTTATCAAGCCTTATATCGGTTACCCAGAAGAATTGCCAGAACGCTATAAGGACAAGGTAGTGGATGAAAATGCTAGTCTTTTTGATAATGCTCTAGCCTTTGCGCGTGTGGAAATCAAGCACAGTTGGAGCAAGTGGAACCAGCCTGTAGATTACAAGGAATGGGGCATGCCTGCTCATATGGTCAATGCTTACTACAATCCACAGAAGAACCTGATTGTCTTTCCAGCAGCCATTTTACAGGCTCCTTTCTATGACTTGCATCAGTCATCTTCTGCTAACTATGGTGGGATTGGGGCAGTTATTGCCCATGAAATTTCTCACGCCTTTGATACCAATGGAGCTTCCTTTGATGAAAATGGTAGCCTCAAGGATTGGTGGACAGAGAGCGACTATGCTGCCTTCAAGGAGAAAACACAAAAAGTTATTGATCAGTTTGATGGACAAGATTCTTATGGAGCAACCATCAACGGTAAATTGACTGTATCAGAAAATGTGGCTGACTTGGGAGGAATTGCTGCAGCGCTTGAAGCAGCTAAAAGAGAACCAGACTTCTCAGCAGAAGAATTCTTCTACAACTTCGGTCGCATCTGGCGCATGAAAGGTCGTCCAGAATTTATGAAACTTTTGGCTAGCGTCGATGTGCACGCACCAGCCAAACTCCGTGTCAATGTGCAAGTACCAAACTTCGATGATTTCTTTACAACCTATGATGTCAAAGAAGGAGATGGTATGTGGCGTTCACCAGAAGACCGCGTGATTATTTGGTAATGAATCGAATCTAATACTAAAATCCGTAAATCTATATAGGATGGATTAAAGAGGTTAACATGAAGAAATTTTTAATGATGCTTTCAGCTATTCTTACTGTTTTTGTTTTAGCATCTTGTGGCGCAAACAAAAAAGATGAAAAAATAGAACCTTCGGCAAGACAGTCATCTTCTACCAAAGAGGAACAGAAGGAAAGCTCTACGAAGTCAGAGAGTCAAACTAGTACAAGTTCTTCGATGGCAACACCGTCAACAACAATGGAAACGAAAAGTGAAACAGGAAAAGATTTGTACGAGGGTGTAATAGAGCGGTACAATCACTATCAGGCTCTTTTAAGTAGTGGTGACCGAGAATCCTTGTATGAAAAGTTGAAACAGAATAAGATTTTTTCTGAAGAGTATGGCTATATCTTTACACTAAGCACCTACGATAAACCAGCTAGTCTTCATTATGTGTTTGCTGATTTAAATAATGACGGTCAAGATGAATTGATTATTGGAGATAAAAAATATATAGGGGCCATTTACTACTTGGAAAATCGAAAACCCAAGTTGCTTCATACAGCTTATGTAGCTTCTGCAGGTGGTTTTCGTTCCAGTTTAGTTATTTATGAAAACGGTCAAGTCAGATATGCAGATTGGCAGTCAACACGACCAGAAATGAACTTAAGTCTGTATGCTTTTGATAAAGAAGGAGTACAGAAGATTAAAGAAGGTATTTTTCAAATTGGTAGTGATCAAAAGCCAGAGCAAATCTTAGAGATTTCTTCTAATGAACTTGATTTAGCTCAATTTGAATGGAAAGAATTTGAGCCAGCTAACTAATGTTCGATGAAATTCAATACTAGGCTAGATTCTAACATCAAAGAATGGAGAATTGAATAGCAATACACAAAAACCAAGGAGAAAAAATTCCTTGGTTTTTTGCTTGCTAGAAAAAAGGATTAAAGGTCTTTTCATGGGCGATGGTCGTAGCAGGTCCATGCCCTGGATAGACATCGTAGTTTGGTAGGGTGAAGAGTTGGGTCTGGATACTATGGAGGAGTTGCTCCATGCTACCAGTCGGAAGATCCGTCCGTCCAATAGTTTCACGGAATAGTGCATCTCCTGTCAAAACTAGGTGAGCATCAGGAAAGACGATAGAAACACCGCCGATAGAGTGCCCTGGTGTTGGCAAGACGGTGAAATGAAATTCCTCCAGTTGATATTTCTCATGAAAGATAAAAGTGTGTTCTGCAGGTTTTGCGACCACATCTGCCATATCATCGTGGCGAGGTAGCCCAGAGAGATTATCGACAGGAGTGTAGAGCCAGCTGGCTTCACTCTCTGCGATATAGACAGGAGGATTGCCAAAAGTCTCGCGAACCAAGTCCAGACTCATGATATGGTCATAGTGGGCGTGGGTCAAGAGAATAGCACAAATCGGTTTATTGATATTCTCGATGGTTTGACGAATGGCTTCCCAATGGCTACCGGGATCGACAACGATGAGGTGTTTTTCGCCTTCTAAATAATAGGTGTTTTCATAGGCAACAGGATTCACAGTTTTATGGATTTTCATATTAGCTCCAATCTCAAAGAATGTACTAAATTAAGTATAGCATAGTTAGGGAGAATAAAGTAGACAGGAAGTTCTTCTTTATAGAAGGTTACTTGCTATCTACTTCATTCTGTCTAAAATAGAGATAGCTACTTTTAGAGTTATGAACTAGCTAGAGCTTTTAATTGACTGGGATTTAAAATAAAGCTAATGAGCTGGAGAGTGAATTAATGAAACAAGTAAATTGTACTCTGTATTAGAAGAAAGTTTGTAATAAAAGAAAGCAAAATATACATGTAAATTTAATTTAATATACTAAAATCGCAACAATATAGTGTGTCACCTATGACAGTTTGCTGCATCTTATTTTACAACTTGAAGAGTCTGAAAATCATTTTATTTTCGGAAAATATTTATTTTAAATTTAGAATAAAAAATAAGTCATCTTATTTGCTATAGACTAGAAAATGTGATATCATAAATCTGTATGTTGTAGACAACTTTATGATATAAAAATTACTTCTAACATCATTTGTTTTATCTGAGGTTAGCTGTGAGTTTCTGATGTCAACAACTTGTAAATCAACATCAAAATAAAAAAAGGAGGTTGTGGGTCTAAATGAAAGGCAAGCAACAACAAGATTATAGAGTAGAAAAGTACATCCGTTATGGTATCCGGAAATATAGCTTTGGAGCAGCATCGGTAGCAATCGCCGCTGGTTTGATGTTCCTTGGAAATGGTGCGGTATCAGCAACGGAAGTTCAAGGTGCTGAAGCATCAGTAGCAGCAACTACTGCCCCAGCAAATCAAGCGGATTCTAATAAAGAGAAGGAAGCCGTTAAGCCAGAAACTAAAGTAGAGGAAGCAAAACCTGAAGTTAAAGTACAGGAAGCTAAGAAAGCAAATAAAGCAGCTCTTGAAGCGAATGTTGCTACTTTAGAAATGAAATTAGCATCTGCTAAAAATGCAGATGCGTCTGTAGTAAACTCAGCTAAGGAAGTTTTAGCTACAGCTAAAGCAACACTTTCAAATCCAGAAGCAAGTCAATTGGATGTGAATACTTTAGCTGACAAACTTTCAGCATTGGGTCAAGCCGTAGCTGAATCAGATGCTATGGGTCAACAGAAAAAATTAGATGCTGAAAAAGCAGCTGCTAAAGCTGAAGCCGAAAAGAAAGCTACTCCAGCAGAAAAATCTCTTTCAGAAGCTAAAACAGCACTTGGCAAAGCTTCATCTGAAGCAGAAGTGACTAATAAATTAGCAACTGCTGAACTTTCTAAAAAGGAAGTGAAGGAAGAAAACAAAGCAGCTGTTGAAGCAGCGGTAGCTAAAAACCAAGCAGTTCTTGCTGAAACAAAATCTCTTTTAGCTGAAAAGAGTGTGACCAAAGAGCAAGTGGATGCTCAACTTGCACGCTTGAATGAGTCAATCCTTGCAGTATACAACGAGTTGAAAAATGCAGGTATTGGTCGTGATGGTAAGTTTTCAGCAGTCCTAGCAGACATTGCTGATACAGTTACGACTCCACCTCTATCAGAAGAAGAACAAATCAACCACTGGAAGAAGTATGCAGATAAGAACACAGAACGTCTGACAAAACAAATCAAGTGGTTTGACATTTCAAATCCGAAAGCGAGAATTGAAAATCTTGGCGCAGATGGTAAACTTCAAGTAGGTACTAAGTTTACACAAGAAATTTCTCCAGGCTATGTTGTAACATTAACAGTTACTAAATTAGCGCCATTCAACTCAACTGATGAGTACAAAAAACGTGGTGGAGCAGGCTATGATGCAAATGCTGTCAATGAGTATAAAAATGGGGACCCAGCAGAATTAAAAGTAGTAAACCAAGGAGGTTACTCTGTTGCGAAAACAAACGGAATGGATACTAAAGGTAAAACGGTTATCCAATCTGTTAAAGATGGAGCTAACGTTGGGGTAGAATTCTCAGTTAAAGCTACATTAAATGGAACAGAAGTTCCAGCCAACGTTGTATTCTTAACAGGGGAAGAAGCTGGTTCGTCAGAAGTTGAAATCTACAAAACAGATGGAGATGGATTTGAATTAGTAACTGAATTATCAAACACAACACCAAGATATAGTACTGCTCGTTCTTATACGGCGGAAACGTATGAAAGAAGAACATTAGCTTCAGCAGGACATGGACAAAGTGGACAACTTGGAGTTGAATATACTATTAATGGATCAGGGAAACAAGCCTTTGAAAAATTCAAAGCGGATAAAGCAGCTGGCTTCTTCAATACAACTGTGACATCAGATACTGTTATTGCGATGAAAGCAGAAGATGGTAAATATCACACAGATGGATTAGGGACACAAGTTTTTGGACCGGTCTCAACTCACCGTGATTCAGGTTTCTCTACTCCATTGGTAATGACGCGTAATGCTAAAAACATTGGTATGTACATCTTGTCTGCAGGTCAACAAGGATCTATGCTAGGATTTATGGTCCTAGATGAAGGGGATGCTCCAGCTTCATACGGTCGTGTAGCCCACTCTATCTCTAAATCTGATGGACAAAAACAACCATACCTAGGATCTGTTCCAGCTGACGTTGATGTCCGTACAACACCAATTAACAAAACAAATGCTTTTGTATATGATGATATCAATGGTATTGGAAATGCGGATGAAGGTGCTCGTCAATTGATGGGTGATGATGTTGCTCCAAATGATAACTATAAGTTGAAAAAAGTTAACGATGGAACTTACTCAATGACTTTCGATGCCCACCTAGACGGAGAAGCTAAAGCTTATGTTAACGGTTGGATTGACTTTAACAACAATGGTAAATTCGATGAAGATGAAGCTGCTGGTGTGACAGAAGTGACTGCTGATGGTAAGGTTACCCTTACTTGGACAAACACAGTTCAAAATGTGGATACTAGTGTGACAAAATTAGCTACACGTCTTCGTATTGCTTTAGATAAAGCAGATGTCAAGGCTCCTACTGGTATTGCCTACTCAGGTGAAGTAGAAGATTTCCAAATTCAACAAACAATTCCACCACGTGGAACTAAGAGAGAAACAACAAATGTACAAGGTGCAACTCAAACATCCACTGTAGCATTCAACGCATATGGTCAAAAGAACTATGATTTTGATAAAGACAATGCAATCGATACAACTGTTAAATCACAAATCGTTAAACCAGATGGTACATTGGTAACAGATGCTGACCTAGTAGATGGATACTATGTAGTGCCAGGGCAAGGTAAATACAAGATTACTGATAACGGTGCAAATGTAGATGTAGAATTTATCCCAGAAGCAAACTTTGTAGGTACAGCAGATGGTATTACTATTCGTCGTACAGATATCAATGGTAACACTACTGGTTGGGGTAACGAAGGTCGCCAAATCATCGGTGGTGCAGGTGAGGCTAAAGACCAGCTAGAATTAGTAAGTGAACAAGTTCAACTAACTGGCTTAGCTGCTAAAGGTTCTATGGATGGTCGTTACATTCCAACAGTAACTCCAAAAGAAATCGTTGGAAAACCTGAAGAATCAACTGATATCCAAGGTAAACCGCAAACGAAAACACCTAAATTCTCAATCGACGTAGATAAAGATGGTGATGGAACTGCGCCAGATGCAGTAACTCCAAGTGCACAATATCCAGCTAAATTGGTAGATCCAGCAACTGGACAACCAACAGATGAAAAAACTGTAACAGTACCAGGAGAAGGAACTTATACAATCAATCCGGAAACAGGAGCGGTAACATTTACACCAGAACCACAATTTACAGGAACTGCTAAAGGTATTGATGTATCATTAACAGCACCAGTAGGTCAAGACAAAAATGGTCAACCTGTAACAGCAACAGCTACTGCAAAATACACTCCAACTGTAACACCTGTTAAACCAACAGCAACTCCAGCAACTTCAACAGGAGTACAAGGTGAAACTCAAAAAGGAACTCCAACATTTACAGCAGGAAATGCAGAAGTACCAATTAAAGAAAACTCTCACAAACTTCTTGATAAAGAAGGAAATGAAGTTCCAGCAGGACAAACAACTCCAGCATACGCTGAAGACGGAGTAACTCCAGTAGGTACTTACTCAATTGATCCAGCAACAGGTGAAGTAACATTCACACCAACTGACAAAACTTACACTGGTAAAGTAACACCAGCTAAAGTACAAGCAGAAGATAAGAACGGAACTAAAGTAAACACTACTTACACTCCACATATCGTAGGTGTAACACCAACTGCAACACCAGCGGAATCTTCAGGTATCCAAGGACAACCACAAGATGGAACAGTATCATTTGCACCTGGTGAAACAACAGTAGAAGGTGAGAAAAAATCAGTACCAATCAAAGCTAACTCAGCGGTTCTACTTGATGCTTCAGGTAACCCAGTAGCGGCAGGTACTCCAGTAGACGCTTTAGATCCAGAAGGAAACAAAGTAGGGGAATACACAATTGACCCAGCTACAAACAAAGTAACATTCACACCAACTAATAAAGAATACAAAGGTAAAGTACAACCAGCTAAAGTTCAAGCAGAAGACGAAAACGGAACAAAAGTTAACACTACTTACACTCCACACATCGTAGGTGTAACACCAACAGCAGAACCAGCTGAAACAACTGACGTACAAGGTGTTGAACAATCGAAAGAAGTAACCTTCAAACCTGGTAAAGCAACTGTTAATGGTGTTGAAAAAGAAGTGCCAATCGACACTACTTCATACAAACTATTAGATGAAAATGGACAACCTGCAGAATCAGTACCAGCTAAAAACCCAGCGGGAGATGTTATCGGTACATACACACTTAAAGTTGTAGACGGTAAAGCTACTGCGGTATTTACACCAACTGATAAAACATATGCAGGAGAAGTTGCTCCAGTTAAGATCCAAGCTAAAGATACAAATGGAACTCCAGTAACAACAACTTACACTCCAAACATCACTCCAGTAGTACCAACAGGAAAACCAACATCAACTGAAGGTGCACAAGGACAACCTCAAGAAGGAACTCCAACATTCACACCAGGAGATGATAAAGTTCCTATGAAGATTGATGCTGAACAACCAGCTAAATTAATCGATCCAGCTACTGGACAACCAACTGACGAAACAACAATTCCAGCGAAAGACGCTAACGGAAAAGAAGTTGGTACATACACAATCGATCCAACAACAGGTAAAGTAACATTCACACCTAACAAAGACTTCGTAGGTACTCCAGTACCAGCAACAGTTCAAGCGAAAGATGCGAACGGAACTCCAACAACAGCTACTTACACACCAACTGTTAAACCAGTTACTCCAGTAGGTGTTAATACATTCACTGAAGATATTCAAGGTGCACCTCAAAGTGGTAAACCAGAATTCAAACCTGGTAAAACTACAATCAATGGTGAAGAAGTAGAAGTACCAATGGATGACAAAGTACCAGCAACCTTCGAAGATGGAACTACAACTAAGACAATTCCAGGAGAAGGAACTTATACAGTAGATCCAGACGGAACCGTACACTTCACTCCAGATCCTCAATTCAAAGGTAAAGGAACAACAATGACAGTTGTTCGTAAAGACCAAAACGGAACTCCAGTAACTGCAGAATACACAGCAGTAGTACACCCAGTAACTCCAGAAGGAACAGAAGTTGTAACTGCAGGTGTTCAAGGTAAAGAACAAAGTGGTAAACCAAACTTCGTTGGTGGTAAAGTAACGATTGACGGTGTTGAAAAAACTGTAGAAATCGATGAAACAAAACCAGCAACATTCGAGGATGGAACAACTACTAAGACAATTCCAGGAGAAGGAACTTACACTGTAGATCCAGATGGAACAGTTCACTTCACTCCAGAAAAAGGATTCACAGGTAAAGGTACTGAATTAACAGTTAAACGTGTTGACAAAAATGGAACTCCAGCACTTGGTAAATATACAGCGGTAGTAATCGGTACAAAACCAACTGCAGAACCATCAGTAACTTCAGATATTCAAGGTCAAACTCAAAGCCAACCAGTTAAATTCAAAGGTGGAGTAGTTGAAGTTGAAAACCCAACGACTAAAGAAAAAACTGAGGAAGTTGTAGCAATTGATCCAACAACTTACACATTATTGGATGAAAATGGCCAACCAGCAACAGAAGTACCAGCTAAAGATTCAGAAGGAAATATAATTGGTAAATATACTCTTACAACAGAACCTGGTAAAGATCCAGTTGCAGTATTCACTCCAACAGATAAAACTTACTCAGGAGAAGTTAAACCAGTAACAGTTCAAGCGAAAGATACAAATGGAACAGCTGTAACAACAACTTACACTCCAAATATCACGCCTGTAACACCAACTGCTAAAGGAGTAACTTCTGAAGGTGCACAAGGTCAAGAGCAAAGCGGAACTCCAACATTCACTGAAGGACACGAAAAAGCTCCAATCGATCCAACTGTACCAGCTAAATTAATCGATCCAGAAACTGGTGAACCAACTGATGAAACTTCAGTAACAGTACCAGGAGAAGGAACTTACACAATCAACCCAGAAACTGGTGAAGTAACATTCAAACCAGAACCAAACTTCACAGGTAAAGCACAAGGTGTTGAAGTTCAACGTAAAGATACAAACGGAACTCCAGCTACAGCTAAATACACACCAACCGTTAAACCAGTAACACCAACATCAGATGACGTAGTATCTGAAGATGTACAAGGAGCTAAACAAACTGGAACTCCAGTATTCACACCTGGTAAAACAACAGTTAACGGTAAAGAAGTAACTGTAGAAATCGACGAAACTGTTAAACCAACATTAGAAGGTGCTGATGAAGAAGGTAAAGTGGTAGTACCAGGAGAAGGAACTTACACTATCGACGAAAATGGTGTAGTGACATTTACTCCAGAACCACAATTTACAGGTAAAGCTAGTGGTGTAACAGTTAAACGTGTTGACAAAAACGGTACAGAAGTAACAGCTAAATACACACCAACAGTTAAACCAGTAACACCAAAAGCAGAAGGTGTAACTACAACGGATGTACAAGGTGCTAAACAAACTGGAACTCCAGTATTTACACCAGGTACAACAACAGTTAACGGTGTAGAAAAAACTGTTGACCTAGATGATACTAAACCAGCTACATTCGAAGATGGTTCAACTACAAAAGAAGTATCAGGCGAAGGAACTTACACAGTAGCTCCAGACGGAACTGTAACATTCACTCCAAATAAAGACTTCACAGGTCAAGCTAAAGGTGTAACAGTTAAACGTGTTGACAAAAATGGAACACCAGTAACGGCTAAATACACTCCAGTAGTATTACCAGTAACTCCAACAGGTAAAGATGTAACATCAATTGGTGAAAAAGGACAACCTCAATCAGAAACTCCAGTATTCACACCAGGAACTACTAAAGTAAATGGTAAAACTGTAACAGTACCAATCGATGAAACAGTAGCTCCAACATTTGATGATGGAACAACTGAGAAGAAAGTACCAGGCGAAGGAACTTATACAATCGATAAGAACGGTAAAGTAACCTTTACTCCAGAACCAAACTTCGTAGGAAAAGCTAAAGGTGTAACAGTTAACCGCGTTGACGAAAATGGAACACCAGTAACAGCTAAATACACACCAACAGTATTAGGTAAAACAACTACAGAAAACGTAGTATCTGAAGGTGCTAAAGGACAACCTCAATCTAATACTCCAGTATTCAAAGGTGATGTTGACACTACAGTAGCTCCAACGTTTAAAGATGGAACAACAACTAAAGAAGTACCAGGCGAAGGAACTTACACAATCGATAAAGATGGTAAAGTGACATTTACTCCAGAAAAAGACTTCGTAGGACCAGCTACTCCAGTAGAAGTTGTACGTAAAGATAAGAATGGTAAGACAATCAAAGCTTCTTACACTCCAACAGTTCGTCCTGATACAGTATTTGTTGATAAGAATGGTAAAGAGTTAATCCCATCTAAAGATGGTAAGAACCCATCAGAAACGATTCCAGGATACAAACTTGTTAAGACTGAAACAGATGAAAAAGGGAATACGAAACACATCTACGAACCAGTAACAACTAAACACGTAGATAAAAATGGTAACCCAATCCCAGGAACAGAAACAGAAGAAGGAACAAAAGATCCTAAGAACATTCCAGGATACAAAGTAGTAGAGACTAAGAAGCTTCCAAATGGAGATACAGAATATGTATACGAAAAAGTAACTACATCATTCGTAGATTCAGAAGGACACGTAATCGAAGGAACAACAACTGAGGAAGGAACAACACCTAAGAAAGCTATCCCAGGCTACCGCTTCGTAGAAACTAAGACTCTTCCAAACGGTGATACAGAGCACGTCTACGAAAAAGTTAAGACATCATTCAAGGATAAAGAAGGAAACGAGATTCCAGGTAATCCAAGTGAAGATGGCGACCAACCTAAGAAAGCTATCCCAGGTTACCGCTTCGTAGAGACTAAGAAACTTCCAAA